>DATFDN010000420.1:0-10131 GCA_035252035.1 Acetobacteraceae bacterium
CGATCTCCTTGCCGAACTCGATCGCGGTCACGTTCATCTGCTGGGCGAGCCGGTGACTCACCAGGTTCACCACGAACTGCCCGGTGCGGCGGATGTTGCCGCCAGTGTCCTTGGCGTCCCCCGGCGCACGGCCGCCGATGCCGAAGCAGACCACCGGCGGGTCGCCGGAGACGCAATTGAAGAACGAGAACGGCGCGGCGTTCACCGATCCGTCCAGATCCCGCGTCGTCACCCACGCGATCGGGCGCGGCACGATGGTGGAGATCAGCAGCTTGTAGATATTGGCGGCTGGCATGGCCGCGAAGTCGAACAGCATCAGCACGGTCCTATCTTGCGCGCGCACCCTGCCGTTGCCTGGCCGGCCTGTCCAGACCGGTCCGCCCACGCGACGGTCCCGGCCAGGATGCCATCGACGACCGCGGCCGGTAGATCGCCGATCGCCAGTCTCAGGATGAAGCGCTCGCTCCCGATCGCCGGAAAGGCGTCGATGACCGCGAAATCGAAGCCGAAGCTTCCGGCTTGCCGCACCGGCAGCCCGGCCTCGTGAAGGCAATGCGCCAGCGCGCTCGCCATGCTCCGGGCCTGACCCTCGTCCTGATCGATCCCCGGGTCGAGGGTGAGGAACAGGCCATGCTGGTAGCAGGCAGCCGTCCAGCCACTGGGCAGCAGCGCCGATAGGCGCCGCGCCGCGAAGCGGTTGTTGCGAATGATCCAGGCGACGCGCTGCCGGGAGAGGGAGCGCCACCGCGCGCCGCCGACAAAGGGCGGCAGGTGCGCCGGCACCGCGGCGGCCCCGAACAGGCGCACCGCATCCCGCATCTCTTGGGCAAGCCGCTCGGCTTGGCGCTGCCTCTCTGGGACGACGTGCCGCGGCAGCATGAGAACCACCGAGCCCAGGCGGCCATACTCGATCCCAAGCGAATCGAGCTTGGTGTGGCTCCGCACGAGCACGCTCGGCAGCCCAGCCCGCTCGGCGCGGCGCAGAACCCGCGCGATGCGGCCCGAACTCGTGGCCAGGCAGGTTGTGTCGAACACCACGAGCTCGGCTGCCGCCGCCAAGCCAGGGTCAGGGTCCGCGAAATGCGCCGGGACGCCGGAGTCGAGCAGGAGCACGCCCGGCGTTTGCGAATTGGAACGGCGCGCGGCCTGACCGGCCCCATACGCCGCGGTCACGCCGATCCGCTCGCCATAGGTCTCGATCAGTTGCCGGGTTTCTGGATAGCCGTCCGGCCGCATCATCACCTCGGCCCCTCCAAAACCGCGTCCGAGCGCGAGCAGGACAACCGCGAGAGCGGCCATGCCGGAAGAGGTGTAGCCGGACCAGATCATCCGCTGGCTTTCGCTCACGCCCGGCGCGTCGTAGAGCGATGGCCCGCAAACAGCGAGATCGGCCCGCTGATACGCGTAAGTGATCTCGAACTGTCCGATCATGAGGGACGCACCCTCGGCCCAATGCGTCTCGGTGAGCGCCCAGGTGCTGCGCGCCTGCTCCGCCTTCACGGCCGCGCCGGCCCGGAACTTCCGCTCCGCCATCCCCTCGATCGACCGCGCCGGTTCGGCCGGAGCGGGATCGGCAAGACACGCCTCGATCAGCCGAAGCTCGCGGCGCTTTCTGAAAAGGTAAGAGTCGAGGGTTTCCATTGGGTTCCACGTTTCCAGGCAGCGAGGTGGGGCGCTCCCGCCAAGCAGGAGCGCAACCATCCCACCCTAGCGCGCTCGACCCAAGCTTCCGCTCCAGGCCGGCGAAACGTTATGTGATCACGCCACCGCGCAGGCCGGCTCGCACGCGCTCTCGTGCCATGCCGTGGGGTCGGCGAACAACGCGCGCAGCAACCGGTTGGTCAGGGCATGGCCGGGGCGATGGGCGCGGAAGCGGGCACGCAGCGGCGCGCCGGCCAGGGCAAGGTCGCCCACCGCGTCCAGCAGCTTATGGCGCACGAACTCGTCATGCATCCGAAGCCCGTCCGGGTTGATGATCCGCGCGCCATCCACGACGACGGCGTTCTCCAACGTGCCGCCGCGGGCGAGCCCTGCCGCGCGCAGCATCCCGACATCCTCCGCCAGCGCGAACGTGCGGGCGCGGGCAAGCTCGTGGCGGAAGCTTTCCGGCGTCAGACGGACCGCGATCGACTGCCGGCCGATCGCCGTGGCGGTGAACGCGATCGAGGCGGTCATCTCCAGCCCGTCATGCGGGCCAGGGGGAAGCAGCTCGGCCCAGGCTTCGCCGTCTTGCACGCGCACCGCGCGCCGCACCTCGACGCACCGGCGCGGCGCGTCCGGCTGATCGGCCAGGCCCGCGCACTCGATCAGGAACAGCCAGGGTGCGGCGGACCCATCCAGGATCGGAACTTCCGGCCCATCCAGCTCGACCAGGACATTGTCGATGCCCGCGCCAGCGAACGCGGCCAGCAAATGCTCGACCGTGGTGACGTGAATACCTTGATTACTGAAACACGCCAGAGTTGTCGCGAATCGAGCATCGACCACGCAATCGAACCGAGCTGGCACATCGGTGTGGCAGTCGGTGCGCCGGAACACAATTCCGTGGCCCTTGGGTGCCGGGCACAGGCTGACATGAACCCGCTTGCCGGTATGCAAGCCCGTGCCGACGCAGGCGATGGAAGCCTTGAGCGTGCGTTGATGCACCTCCGTCAGGCTGGGCGAGAAAAACTGCGGCAAGCCGTCCATAGCCTTGGTCCGTTCGAATCGGCCCCCGCGATGCCGCGGGCCGCCCCTTGTTATGGGGCAGCCCGGCGCCGACGCCACTCAATCATTGTTTCTGAATGTTACCACACATGTGCTTGATCCTGAAACATTTTGCTGAAGGGTCAGGACGATTGCCGGCGCAGGAAGGTCGGAATTTCAATCCCCATCTCCTCGCCCGCCACGGGACGCACCGTCGCCGGGGACGGCTCGGCGCGCGGCTCGACGGCCACGGGCTCGATCCGCGCCTCGCTGAACTCGGCCTGCTGGGGCGGAGCGGCGCGACGGCGCAACAGCACCCCCGTCACCGTACCGAACAGGCTCGGCCGAGGTGGGTCTCCCTGCCCTGGCGCGGCCGCGCCACCAGACGCGGTGGGTTCGGCGAACAGCCCGCTCGACCGCGCCGCTTGTGGACGCGGCGCCAGCGGGGCAAGCCGGGCCGGAGCCTGCGTGGGCGCCGGAGCCGGCACCGGCTCGGCGACATGCATGGCGAACTGCTCCATGCTCGGCTCGGCGGGTTGCGCCGCTTGCATCGACGGACGCAGCGCCATCGGCGCGGCGGCCGGGTGCTGGGCGTGCATCGCCAGGTGCTCCGGAACCGGATGAGCATGACCTTGCACTGGGTTCGCGTAGACCCCATGCCCCAGCTTCTGTACCTGCGTTGGATGGCCCGGTCCCGTCTGGATCGGCATTGGCTGCGGCGCGCCGATGCTGCCCCCGACCGCGACCAGGCGCGGACGCACTTGCTGCTGTTGCTGCTCGGCCTTCGGCGTGTCGATTCCGGTCGCGACCACCGAGACGCGCATTCGCCCGGTCAGTGATTCATCCGTCGAGGAGCCGAAGATGATGTTGGCGTCCTCGTCCACTTCCTCGCGGATGCGGTTGGCGGCCTGATCGACCTCGAACAGCGTCATGTCCTCGCCGCCGGTGATGTTGATCAGCAAGCCGCGGGCGCCCGACATGGAGGTGTCCTCCAGCAGGGGGTTGCTGATCGCCGCCTCGGCGGCGCGGATGGCGCGGTTCTCGCCCTCGGCCTCGCCCGTCCCCATCATCGCCTTGCCCATCTCGGCCATCACCGTGCGGATATCGGCGAAGTCGAGGTTCACGAGCCCAGGCGCCATCATCAGGTCGGTGACGCCGCGCACGCCCATGTACAGAACCTGGTCGGCCATCTTGAACGCCTCGCGCCACGTCGTACGCTCATTCGCCATCCTGAACAGGTTCTGGTTCGGGATCACGATGAGCGTGTCAACGTATTGCTGCAATTCCTCGATGCCCTGATCGGCGGCGCGGGCGCGGCGCGTGCCCTCGAAGGAGAACGGTTTCGTCACCACCCCGACCGTGAGGATGTTGCGCTCGCGCGCCATGCGCGCGATCACCGGCGCAGCCCCGGTTCCCGTGCCACCGCCCATGCCGGCGGTGACGAACACCATGTGGCAGCCGTCGAGGTGCCGGTACAGCTCGTCCGCCGCCTCCTCCGCCGCCGCGCGCCCGATCTCGGGCTTCGCGCCGGCGCCCAGTCCCTGCGTGATGTGCGGACCGAGCTGGATGCGGCGATTCGCGCGGCTGTGCATCAACTGCTGCGCGTCCGTGTTCGCCACCACGAACTCGACACCTTGCAGGTTCGCCATGATCATGTTGTCGACCGCATTGGTGCCGCCGCCGCCGACACCGATCACGGTGATGCGGGGCGTGAAGTCCGTATGCGTCTGCTGCGGGATGGTGAGATTGAGCGTCATGGAACCTTGTCCCTCAGACGTTTCGATTCGGGGAAGGCGGAGATGGATTGAATCGGAAGCCGGCGAGTCGAGCCATCGCTTTCACACTCGGTCTTTCAGAAAGTTGACGATGCGCCGGATCAAGCCCGACGGCCGCTCGGGATCGAGGTCGATGTCGTGCATGGTTCGGCCATGGCCAGCGGCCCAGGCGAGCAATCCGGCAGAGGTCGCGAAGGCTGGACCGGACGCGGCGTCGGACAGTCCGCGCAATGTCGAGGGCCGGCCGAGCCGCACCTGTTTGTTCAACATGCGGGCCGCGAGTTCCCGCACGCCGGCGAGCTGACAGGCGCCGCCGGTCAGCACCACCCGGTTGCCCGCCGCCCGCGACAGGCCGGACCCGTCCAGCCGCGAACGGATCATCTCGAACGTCTCCTCGACGCGCGGGCGGATGATGTTGACCACCATGCTGCGCGGCACCTTGGCGATCTGGTGCTCTTCTTCGCCCACCAACGGCACGGGCAGCAGCTCGCGCTCGTCATCCGGGCTGGACTGCACGTTGCCGTACAGCGTCTTCAACCGCTCGGCGTGCGCGAGCGGGGTCGACAGCAGGCGCGCGAGATCGTTGCTCACGTGCAGCCCGCCGACGGGAAGCTGCGCGGTGTGCAGCAACTGGCCTTCGGCGAACACCGCCATGCCCGTCGTGCCGCCGCCCATGTCAATGACGGTGCAGCCAAGCTCGCGCTCGTCCTCGACCAGCACGGCGAGTCCCGCGGCCATCGGCGCCGACACCAGATCGGTGATGTCGAGATCGCAACGCGCGACGGCGGCGCTCAGCGTGCGCAGCGCCGTGGCGGCGGCATCGACCACGTGCAACCGCGCCGAGAGCGTGGTGCAGAACAGGCCGCGCGGATCGCTCACCCGCTCGGTCGAATCGGCGGCGAAGGCGAGCGGCAAGGCGTGGATGATCTCGCGTCCCTCTATCTCGGCGCGCAGCCGTCCCTCGGCGACGACCCGGCGGATGTCAGTCTCCTCCACCGCGCGGCCGCCCACCGGCCATTGCACGTTGAACAGCCGGCTCTCCGGCTGGCCACAGGTGAGATTCACCGTGACCGCGCGCAGCCGCGTTTCCGCCATGTCCTCGGCCTGGCCCACGGCGGCGCGGATCGCCCGCTCCGCCGCCTCCAGATCGACGATGCCGCCGCCGCGCACGCCCTTGCCGCGATGCCAGCCGAAGCCGAGCACGCGCAGGCTGCCATCGCCTTCCATCCGGCCGATCAGGCAGACGATCTTGGTCGAGCCGATATCAAGCACGCCGAAAGGCCCGGAGCGGTGACGCAGGCGTGACGGCTCCTCGGGGATCGAAGCTTGCGGGGGCAGAATGCGGCGCGAGATATCGTTCATGGCATAACGCGCCTATGTCGCTTTACGCGCGGGTGCGGCGCGGAGATCTTTGACTGGAGCCGGGGCGGCGTCGGGTTTGGCGCGGAACGCCACGCGGTCGGGCAGACGCAGATCAACGAACTGCAACGGCCGGTCCAGCAGCTTGTGGTCACGATCCAGGCTGGCCAGACGATCGAGCGCCGCCACCTCGTGACCTTCGGGCAGCATCACCGTCAGTCCGGATTTGAGCACCAGGTTCCAGCGCCGCTCGCCCACGCGCACCGCGGCCGTGACGCGCGCCATCAAATCGGGCCGGCTGGTCAGCGCGTCGATCAACGGCGCGGCCGCCTCGGGAGCACCGGGGCCGACCACCAGCGGCAAGGAGCGGAAATCGGCGACATTGCTGTTGGTGACGACCGCCCCGACGCGATCGATCAGCACGAACCGACTCTGGTTTTGCCAGATCGCGAAAGGTCGGCGCTCTTGCAACTGCACGATGATCCGCCCCGGCAGGCGACGCTCGACGGTCGCGTGCTCCACCCAGGAGAGCTTCTGTATCCGCTCGCGCGCCTGCCCCACCGAGAATCCAAGGATGGGATCGCCGCGTTGCACGCCAATCGCGGCGCGCAGCAGCGGCTCTGGCGTGTTGGCGCGGCCCTCCACCACGACGTCCTCGACGTGCAACCCGAGATTCGCGGTGGCTTGGCCGAGGCGCGCGCGCATTGCCTCAAGCGCCGGACCGGACGTGGCGCGATGGATCACGACGGCGAGCGCGATCAGGCAAACGAACGCGACGATGCCGGCCAGCACCGGCGGGCGCAGCGAGCGGACCACTCGGCGCGACAGGAGCTTGAGGCGCCCCGGCCGGTCGGTGACGGAGTTGCGCGGCGCCCGTTTCACGCGCGGCATGAGGCGTTCTCCACCATCCAGGCGCAGAGCGCGGGAAAGCCGATGCCGTGATGCGCGGCCTGCTCGGGCAAGAGCGAGGTCGGGGTCAGGCCAGGCTGGGTGTTCACCTCCAGCAGCACCAAGCGGCCCGGCTCGCCCTGGGTGTCGTCATAGCGGAAATCGGCGCGCGTCGCGCCGCGGCATCCCAGCGCGCGATGGGCGGCGACGGCCACATCCATTGCCCGGTCGTAGGTGTTGCGATGCACGCGTGCGGGAATCACGTGGCGGGAACCGCCGTCGGCGTACTTGGAGTCGTAATCGTAGAAGGTGCCCGCCTCGGCGATGATCTCCGTCACCGCCAGCGCGCGCTCGCCCATCACGCCCACGGTCAGCTCGCGGCCGGGAATGAACTCCTCGACCAGCGCGGTGCGGCCGAAGCGCCAGGCGCGGGCGATCTCGGCGCGGCGGTTGTCGCCCGCCTTCAGGATCTCCACGCCGACCGACGATCCCTCATTGACCGGCTTGACCACATAGGGCCGGGGCATCGGATCGTCCATTTCCAGCGCCACAACCTCGACAAGATGTCCGCGTGGCACGGGCAGACCGGCGGCGGCGAACACCGCCTTGGCCGCGATCTTGTCCATAGCCAGGGCCGAGGCGCGCACGCCCGAATGCGTGTAGGGCAGACCGAGCCAATCGAGCACGCCCTGGATAGCGCCGTCCTCGCCAAAGCGGCCATGCAGCGCGTTGAACACGACATCGGGCCGGGGATCGCGCAGCGCCTCGATCACCGCGCCAAGGTCTTGCGTGACCTCGACCGGCTGCACGTCGAAGCCCGCGGAGCGCAACGCCATCACCACCTGCCGCCCGCTGGAGAGGCTCACTTCGCGCTCGGCGGAGATGCCTCCGAACAGGACAGCGACGCGCGCGCTCATGCCACGCTCTCCGGCCGGGCGCCGGGGACGCCGATGCGGTGGATCTCCCATTCCAGGGTGACGCCACTCGCGGCGAAGACCCGGTGGCGCACCTCCTCGCCCAAGCCTTCCAGGTCGGCGGCGGTCGCGTTGCCCTCGTTGATGAGGAAGTTGCAGTGCTTCTCGGACACCCTGGCGCCGCCCCGCGCCAAGCCGCGACAGCCGGCGGCGTCGATCAGCTCCCACGCCTTCATGTCCGGCGGGTTGCGGAAGGTGGAGCCGCCCGTGCGCGCGCGGATCGGCTGGGTCGCCTCGCGGTTGGCGCGGATTTCGGCCATGCGCGCGACGATCGTGGACGGCGTGCCGGGGGATGCGCGCAGCCGCGCCCGCACCACGACCGCGCCGGCCGGCACATGCGCGTGGCGGTACGCGAAGGCGAGGTCGGCGGCGGACAGGCGGACCAGCTCGCCCGAGCGCGTGACGATCTCCGCCCAATCGAGCACGCCGGCCATATCGCCGCCATAGGCCCCGGCGTTCATCACCACGGCGCCGCCGATGCTGCCGGGAATGCCGCACAGGAATTCGAGCCCCGCCAGCGCCGCGGCGGCGGCGTGCTCGGCCACCGTCACGTCCAGCGCGCCAGCGCCGGCGATGATGCCGTGCCCGTCCGGCTCGATGGCCGTGAAGCCGCGCGCCAGCTTCAACGCGACGCCGGGCAATCCGCCGTCCCGGATGATGACGTTCGAGCACGCACCCAGGACACGGATTGGAACTTCCGGCGGGAGGGCGCGGAGGAAGGCGGCGAGATCCTCGGCGTCGGCGGGGCGCGCAAGGATCTCCGCTGGCCCGCCGGCGCGGAACCAGGTGGTGGGGGCCAGCGGTGCGTTAGGCTGGAGGCGGCCGCGCAGGGGAGGAAGTTCCCCCTCACCCCACCCTCTCCCCCCGAAGCCGGGGGGAGAGGGTGATGTTGCCGAGAGATCGTTTCCCCTCTCCCGCCACGCGGGAGAGGGCGCCTCGCGCAGCGAGGCGGGCGAGGGCTTCACGCCGCGTTCCCCGCCATGCGCCGCGCGGCACTCGCCTGCAATTCGGCCAGCTCCGCCGGCAGCGCGTTCGCCCATTGCGTGATGTTCCCCGCGCCCAGGCAGACGACGAAATCACCCGGCTTGGCGATGGCGAAGATCATCTCCGCGAGCCGGCCGGGGCTTGGCAGCGGCACCACCGAGCGGTGCCCGCGCGCGCGCAAGCCCTCCACCATCGCGTCGCGGTTCACGCCGGGGATCGGCGCCTCGCCGGCGGGATAAACGTCGGCGACGATCACCGTCCCGGCGTCGTTCATGCAGGTGCAGAACTCGTCGAACAGCGAATGCAGCCGCGAGAAGCGGTGCGGCTGGATCACCGCGATCACGTCGCGCGCGCCGGCCTGCCGCGCCGCCTTCAGCACCGCCGCCACCTCCACCGGATGGTGCGCGTAGTCGTCGATGATGGCGATGCCGCCGCTCTCGCCGGTCTTGGTGAAGCGCCGCTTGACGCCGCGGAACGCGGCGAAGGCGCTGCGCAAGGTTGTGTCATCAATCTCCATCTCGATCCCGATGGCGACCGCCGCCAGCGCGTTCTGCACGTTGTGCGCGCCCAGCATGGGCAGGCGGAACGGCCCCAGCCGGCGCGCGCGGTTGCGCGCCCGGTCGGTGAAGATCACCTCGAACGTGGAGCCGAGGCGGTCGGCCATCACCTTGTCGGCCCGCACGTCGGCTTGCGGGGAGAAGCCATAGGTGATGATGCGCCGGTCCGACAGGCGCGGGATCATCTGCTGCACCGCCGGATGGTCGATGCACAGCACGGCGAAGCCGTAGAACGGGATGTTCGACACGAACTGGTCGTAGCCGGCGACCATCGCCTCCGGCGTGCCCCAGTGGTCGAGGTGCTCGGGGTCCATGTTGGTCACGACGGCGATCACCGCCGGCAGGCGCAGGAAGCTGCCGTCGCTCTCGTCGGCCTCCACCACCATCCACTCGCCCGCGCCGAGCCGCGTGTTGGTGCCGTAGGCGTTGATGATGCCGCCGTTGATGACGGTGGGATCGAGATGCGCCGCCTCCAGCACCGCCGCGATCAGGCTGGTGGTGGTGGTCTTGCCGTGCGTGCCCCCGATCGCCACCGACCAGCGGAGCCGCATCAGCTCGGCCAGCATCTCGGCCCGCCGCACCACGGGGATGAAGCGGGCGCGCGCGGCCTCGACCTCCGGGTTGTCGCGCTTCACCGCCGAGGAGGTCACCACGACGCGCGCCTGGCCGAGATTGGCCGTCTCGTGGCCGATCGCCACCGGAATGCCCGCCTCGCGCAGCCGGCGCACATTGGCCGAATCCGCGATGTCGCTGCCTTGGACGCTGTAGCCGAGGTTGTGCAGCACCTCGGCGATGCCGGACATGCCGATGCCGCCAATGCCGACGAAATGAATGGGCCCGATCGAAAGCGGCAGTGCTCTCATCGGCTGCCCCTCCGGCTGATCAGCGTCGCGGCGAGGTCGGCAAGCG
>DATFDN010000421.1:0-9760 GCA_035252035.1 Acetobacteraceae bacterium
TGACGTCCGGCGTCTTGAGCGGCTGACGGGAGGTGATGCGGACCTCCAGGAAGCCTGGCGTTCCAGGTTCCGCCGAGATCCCATTCACCCTGAGCCCGGACAGGGCACCGTCATCCGGCACGCGGGCATCGAATCGCGCGATCAGGTTCGCCGCCTCCGGGTCGGCGGTCGCGGGGCCCGCCGGAAGGTCCAGGGACAACTCGAGATGCTTCGGGACGCAGATCGTGCTGCACACCAGCAGGTCGGCCGCGCCACGCAGGGCGACCGGTTCGCCGGACCGTTTGGGGTGGACGATCAGCGGAAAGACGGTCTCGTGGAGGTAGCCGAACGTATCGATGTCGAACTGCGAGAGCCGGGCCGGCGCGGGCCAGCGCCACTCCACGGAGGCTACGTTGGTCGAGCCCGACCAGTCTACTCGCGGCGGCGCACCGGCATCTCCTGGGGAACGCCAGTACGTGTCCCATCCCTCGTCCAGTATCACCTGGAGCCCGGCATGGATCTGACCGCTCGTGCCAGTCGCGTTCGTGGCGGTGAGCAGGCGAGCCCGAACGGTCTGACCAGACGCCCATGGGCCGATGGCCGCTTGAGGGGAGGCAGGCCATGCATAGAGGCCGACGAGGGCGATGAGCCCCGCGAGCCACCGCCGGGCAGCGCTCCCGGACGACCTCACGTGAGCCCTGGACGTGCGAGCCCGTTCTGCCAGGGCATTCTCAGTACCGCGCGAAGAGCGTTTCGCCGCCCGGTCCGCCAAAGCTGATGACCTCATACGGATGGCCGGGAATATCCATCCCCGGTGCTCTCTGTGGCATCCCTGGTGCGGCCAACCCCTTGATCCCCGGGCGCTTGGCCAGCACGCGTTGGATGTCCGAGGCAGGAACGAGTCCCTCGATGGCGTAGCCGCCGACAGTAGCGGTATGGCACGACGCGAGGGTCTCGGGGACGCCGTGGGCGGCCCTGACGGCTTGCATGTCGGCGGCGTGATGCATGGTCACCTCGAACCCGGCGGCCCGCAGGTGATCCGTCCACTTGTCGCAGCACGCGCATTCGGTGGACTTCCAAACCTCGACTACCCCCTGAGCGGCCGCCCGCGCGCCGCTCAGGGTTCCGGCACCCACGGCCAGGATGGCTCCGGCAGCCAGGGCGAGGCTTCTACGCGTTATAGGCATGAATGCTCTCCTTCGACAGGAGGAGGACCCGGCGGGCCGCGGCCCGCCGGGTTGGTTGCCCCTAGCCCTTCTGGGCAGGCGGAGTGGCCGTGCCGCCGTGGGGCGCCCCGCTCGTGTTCGCGCTCTCCATCATGCGGTTGCAGTTGTCCATCATGCGACTCATCTGCGGCATCATGGGCATCATGTTCGCCATTCCACCCTGACCGTTCATCATCCCTTGCCCGTTCATCATCCCCTGGCCGCCCTGGGTCGGGGGGGCCGTGGGGGAAGCCGGGGTTCCTTGCGCGAACACGGCAGGGGCAAGGGCGAGACCGCCAACAAGGGCCGCGGCGGTCAGAAGCGACGTCAGTTTCGAGGTCATGTCAGTCTCCATCGTGGTGAGTGAGCCGGCGCGCCATCAGGCGCTCCGGGACGGCAGCTGCCGATCTGTCGTGACCGGCGTGCCTGGCGAGACGCCCTGGACGGCGCTGGACTGGCCGCCCTTGGCCATCATGCAGAGCCCGACGGCGCACATGGCGGCGCAGGGCAGCAACGAGATCAGGATCGGCGCCACCCCGATCGCGGCCAGCCAGGGCCAGCCGAGTGTCACGTCCTCCTCGACGAGCACATGGGCGAGAAGATCGCGGTGTGGCACGGCTCGGTCCGGCACCTCGGGTGTGTGGGCATGCGGGCTCAAGCGGATGTTTCCCACGTGCGCGCGGAGCGCGGAAGGGGGTGCCGCCGGAGGCTGGATACGGCGCGTTTCCAAATGCAGCGCTTGTGTTGCGGGATTTTGTCACTCGTACGACAAATCATGAAAAGCGCATGTTTGCGTTGCCATGGCGGGCCGCATGGGGCAGAACGGCTGGGACGGCGCCCATACGGCCTCGCTCAAGATCGACGTCGAGCCAGCAACGGCCCGATTCACGAGTGCCGATAGCTGCTAGCGTGGCCGAGCCCCTGGCGAGTTGCCGCCGGTCAGCCTCGCTCGGCTTTGATATGGTAATCGAATGCGCAGTTATGTTTCGCGCGTTACATACCTTCGTGGTCGCGACCGACCTGGCCCTGCCGCGTTGTCCCTGCGCCCCCGGACACGTTGAAAGTTTTCCCATTTGCCGATCGCATCCGGCCCCGTCGTGAGTGACTACGCGCCCGTCGCGCTTGTGGCCGTGCTGGCCGTCGGTCTCGGGCTATTGGCGCTGGCGCTACGTGCCGGCCCGGTCCGGAGGATCGAAGCACCTTCCGCCTGGGCGCAGTTCCGGTTCGGCTATCCGATCTACGCGCTGATCTTTCTCGCCTTCGATATGGAGATGATCTTCATGTACCCGTGGGCGGTCGTGTTCGCCGCCATCGGGCTGACGGCCTTCATCGATATGCTCGTCTTCATTGCCATCCTCTCGGCTGGCATCGCCTATGCCTGGGGAATGGGCGGTCTGGAATGGGAGTAGCCGAGGAAATCGGCTTCGTGCTGCTCGCCTTGCTGGGCGGCGCGCTGCTCACCGCCGGCCTGGAACGCCTGCTCGGCACGGCGGAGCGGGGGCCGGCTCGCCCCCTGGCGGTGGCGCGAGCGACGGCGCTGCCGAACGCGGATCGCTGGCTCCTGCCGGCCGGCCCGATCTCCGGTCTCGCGGGCGTGCTGTTCGGCACCGTTGTCATCCCCTTCGGTCCGACCCTGATCGGGCGGGATCTCGGCATCGGCGTGTTCTATTTCATCGTCGTGATCGATTTCGTGGTGCTCGGAGTGGCACTGAACGGCTGGGGCGCCAGCACCTCCGATGCGGTCGAAAGCTGCTATCGGATCGTGGCGCAGTTGGTCTCGTACATCGTGCCGCTGGGGCTCGCGTATGTCGGGGCCATCATGATGGCCCGCTCGCTGGTGACGACGACGATCGTGGACGCCCAATCCGGCCTGTGGTTCATCGTGCTGCAGCCGCTCGGCTTCGCGCTCTACTTGGTGACGGGCCTCATGCAGAGCTACCGCGCGCCGTTCCTGGAGGCGTTCTCCGACCGGATTGGCGGCGGCGTGCTGGGCGTCGTCGGCGGCGGGCCAGCGCTGGTCTGGCGCGTCACGCTGTCCGGCCTGCTGTTCCTGGTCGCCGCCATGGGCGCCATCCTGTTCCTGGGCGGCTGGTCGGGACCGTTTCTGCCGCCGCCGGTCTGGATGGCGCTCAAGACCTACGGGCTGATGGCCCTGATGCTGTCCCTCGGCCACCTTGTCCGCCCGCTCAGCACGGCGGAGATGCTGGCGCTGTCCTGGAAGATCCTGACCCCCGCCGGCCTCGTCAACGTGCTGATCGTCGGCATCCTCATCCTCCTCCATATCGGCCCGGCATGAACGCCGCCAATATCGCCGAGATCATCGCCTTCGCCCTGAGCGCCTTCATCGCCGTCGCCGGCGCGCTGGGCATGGCGACGACGATGAGCATGTTCCGCAGCGGCATTTTCCTGATGGCGTCCTTCATGGGCGTGGCCGGCCTGTTCGTCCTGCTCTCGGCCGACCTGCTCGGCCTGCTACAGATCATGATGTACATCGGCGGCATGTTGGTCATGATCCTGTTCATGGTCCTGTTCATGCAGGATCCCGGCGGCGCCATGATGGCGGACATGCCCGATATGATGACGCCCGTCGGGAAGATCTTCAGCCTGGGCCTGAAGCAGAACGATCCGACCGGAACCGGTCCGGAAGAGGAGGGCGAAGGACGCGACGGGGACGATGACAATATGGGCGACATGGACATGTCCGACATGGCCATGGTGACGCCCGCGTACCGTTGGGCGGTCTGGGCGGCGCTCCTCACGGCCGGCGGCCTCGTCGCCCTGCTGCTGCTGCGCCCGGCTTGGCCGCTCGCCTCCGGGGCACTCGACCCGCGGTCGGCGGAGCGGATCGGGTCGCTGCTCATGGACAAGTACATGGTCGGATTCGAGGGCGCCGGGTTCCTTATCCTGATCGGCATCGTCGGCGCCGTGTTCATGGCCCGCACGGGCCGGCACGGGGCAAAGGCGGACCGCGATTCCCGCAGCGCGATCGAGGATACCCCCCCGGAAATCGAGGCCGATCCCTTGACCCCGCTCGCCGGCGACATCGGGCAAACCGGGCCCGGAGGCGCCGCGTGACCGTGCCGCTGACGGCCTATCTCGTGGTCGGCGCGCTGCTGTTCGCGATCGGCGTCTATACCGTGGTGGCGCAGCGCGGCGCGGTGATGGTGCTGATGGGGATCGAGGTGATCCTGAACGCGATCGGCCTGAACCTCATCGCCTTCTGGCGCTTCGTCGCGCCGGCCGACTACTCGGCGCAGATATTCACCATCTTCATCATCACCATCGGCGCGGTCGAGATGGCGGTCGGGCTCGGGATCATGATGCTCCTCTATCGGCAGCGCCAATCGGTGCAGGTGGACGACTACGCGGAGCTGAGGGGGTGAGCTGGCTTCTCGTCGCGGTCCCGACGCTGCCGCTTGCGACCGTCCCCCTGAGCCTTGCCGCCGGCCGATGGCTCCCGTGGCGCGGCGGCGAGCTGACCGTCGGCGCCACCGCGCTCGCGCTCGCGGCACTGGCCGCGCTGCACGGCGTGCGGGAGACGGTTCGGGTGACGTGGTTCGAGAGCGCCGGATTCCGCCTCTCGGTCGGGCTCCATCTCGATCCCCTGACCTGGTTCGTCGCCACGATGGTCGCCGGCATCGCGCTGCTGGTCGGCATCTACGCGCTCGGCTACATGGCGGACGAGCGGAACCGCGCGCGCTTCTTCGCCCAACTCGCCTTCTTCATCGGCGCCATGCTGACCCTGGTGCTGTCAAGTTCGCTCATCCTGCTGTTCGCGGCGTGGGAAGCGGTGGGCATCGCGTCCTACCTGCTGATCGGCTTCCACCGGCGGGAGGATGGTGCCCACCGCGCCGCGATCAAGGCGTTCCTGATGACGCGCATCGGCGATTTCGGGCTGCTGCTCGGCTGGCTGCTGGTGCTCGCGCGACTGAGGACCACCGACATCGGCGCGCTGCTCGCGGCCGTCGCGGAGGGTCGCTTGCCGCCCGGGCTGGCCAGCGCGGTCGCGCTCCTGATGTTCGTGGGCGCGATCGGCAAGAGCGCGCAACTGCCGCTGACCGCTTGGCTGCCCGACGCGATGGTGGCGCCGACGCCGGTGTCCGCGCTGCTGCATTCGGCGACGATGGTCGCGGCCGGCGTGTTCCTGGTGCTGCGGCTTTACCCGCTCTTTGCCGTCGCCCCCGGCGCGCTCGCGACCGTCGCCTGGGTCGGCGGCATCACCGCCGTGTTCTCCGCCATTGTCGCCCTGGCGGAGATGGACCTCAAGCGCGTGCTGGCCTGGTCCACCAGCTCCCATCTGGGCGGGATGATGCTGGCGCTGGGGCTGGGTGGGCCGCTCGCGGCGGCGCTGGCGCTGACCACGCACGCCATCGCCAAGTCGGCGCTGTTCACGGTGGCGGGCGCGGTGGACAAGCACGCCGGCACGCGCGACCTGCGCCGGCTGGGGGGCCTCGTCCGGGAGCTTCCGGTGCAGGCGCTCGTTTATCTGGTCGGCGCGCTCTCGCTCTCCGGCATCCAATTGTTCTCCTTCGACTCGAGTGACGACGCCCTCATCAGCACAGCGCTCGCATCCGGCGTCCTGCCGACGGCCGCGGTACTGATCCTGGTATTCCTGGGCGGCCTTTACATCTCCCGCGCCGGCGCGGCGGTCTTCCTGGGGCCGCAGCGTCCGGGCGTGCGCGAAGCGGGCGGCGGGCGGACCGCGATGATGATCGCCGGCACGGTGGCGCTGGGAATTGTCACCGCGCTCGGCAGTCTCGTGGTCACGCGGGGTCCGGCCGCCTTGCCATTCGAGGGAATGTCGGAGTTGCGGCAGGTTTGGCGGATCGTCGCGGCGCTCGCCGGGCTTGCCGGGCTGCTGCTCGGTGGCGCCCATGCATGGCGCCATCACGCCAGCCCGCTCATCAGCGCAGTGCCGGCGGTGCTGGAGCGCACGCTCGTCATTGCAACCGCCATCCCCGTCCGAATAGCCGGCGCCATCGCGGCGAGCCTCGACAGCGTGGAAGCCTGGCTGGACGGCGCCGCGCGCCGCGCCGCCGATGCGGTTTGGACGCTGGCCACCGGAGTCGAGAATCTGGAACGGCGCGGCTTCGGCGCCGGCGGCGACCGCTTCGCCGGTGCCTTGCGAATCGGCGGGGAATGGTTGCGCTCGGTCGAGAGCGGCAGGATCTACCTCTACACGCTCGGCCTGTTCATCTGGGCGCTCGGCGTCGACCTCGCCGGCGTGGCCATGCTCGGACTCTGAGGGCGACAGCGAAAGGGATCGGTCTTGCTGAACGCGGTCATCTATCTGCCGCTCCTCACCGGGCTGGCCGCGCTGGCGATGCCCGCCGCGCGCCCCGATCTGGCGCGGATCACGGCGGTTGCTGGGGCGGCGGCGACCCTGGTCGTCGCGCTGGTTCTCTGGGCGAGCTACGATCCATCCGGCCCGGCGCTGCAGTGGCGGGGCACCGCGCCGTGGATTCCCGGCATCGGCGCGAGCTACGACATCGCCGCCGACGGCATCTCGCTGGCGCTCATCGTGCTGACCGCCTTCCTGCTGCTCGTCGTCACGATCTACGTGCTGCCCAACCATGACCGCGCCCGTGCGCACGCCTTCCTGTTCCTGCTGCTGTCAACGGGCCTCATGGGCGTGTTCACGTCGCGCGACCTACTGCTGTTCTACCTGTTCTTCGAGGTCGCGCTGGTGCCGATGTACTTCATCATCGGCATCTGGGGCAGCGAGCAGCGGCGCTACGCCGCCTTCAAGTTCTTCCTCTACACGCGCGCCGGCAGCCTCGCCATGCTGCTGGGCTTCCTCGGCCTCTATCTCACGATGCAGCCCCACACCTTCTCGCTGGAGGCGATCATCGCCAAGCAGCCGCTCGCCCACGCGCCGACGGTGGGCGCGCTGGTGTTCTTCGCGCTGCTGCTCGGCTTCGGGGTCAAGCTGCCGACGGTGCCGCTGCACAACTGGCTGCCCGACGCGCATGTCGACGCCCCGACCGAGGGCAGCGTGTTCCTCGCGGGCCTGCAACTCAAGATGGGCGGCTACGGCCTCATCGCCATCCTGCTGCCGGTGTTGCCGGAGCAGGTGCAGCGTTTCCGCTGGCTGCTGGTCGTGCTCGCGCTGGTGTCGATGCTATACGGCGCGCTCGCCGCGCTGTCTCAGAACGACATGAAGCGCCTGGTCGCCTACACGTCGATCAATCACATGGGCTACATCACCCTCGCGGTGGCGCTGGCGGTCATGTCGGCGGACGCGAACGTGCGGGCGCTCGCGCTCGATGGCGCGGTCGTGCAGTTGGTGAGCCACGGCCTGCTCACTGGCGGCATGTTCCTGATGGTCGGAATCCTGCAACATCGCGCGGGCACGCGCGAGCTCGACCGCATCGGCGGCCCGATGAGCACGCTGCCGGCCTTCAGCGCGATCCTCGCGGCAATGGCCTTCGGCTCGTTCGGCCTGCCCGGCTTCTCTGGCTTCATCGCCGAGTTCCAGGTGATCGGCGCGACGCTCGATGTCAGCATCGCGGCGGCGGCGGTAGTCGTCCTCGGCCTGATCGTCTCGACCGCCGTCTATCTGCGGCTGGCCGGTGGCGTGTACGCCGGGGCGGCGGCTGGAAGGACGACACCACTCGCACCTCTATCGGTGCGCGAACTCGGCATCACCGGTGCGCTGATGGTCGCCTCGGTGCTGATCGGCATCGTGCCCGGCCCGCTCATCGTCGCGATCTCCGGAGCCACCCGGCTCCTCGCGCGCTTCTAGGCGCCGCCGTGTCCAGCGAATCCTGCATGGATATCTGGGCCGTCGTGCCCGAGATGATGCTGGCCGGGCTCACGGTCGCCCTGGTCCCCCTGGCCGGGCTGGCGCGCGGCCGTTGGCGCCGTGCCCCGATGCTCGCCGCGCTGGTCGGGCTGGCGGCGACGATGGTGGTGACGGGCTTGATGCTGCGGCTCACGCCGCAGGCCGCGTTCTGCGGCACCTGGGCGGTGGACCGCTTCGCCACCGCGTACAAGCTGCTGATCGAGTTCGGCGCGTTCATCACGATCCTCGTGCTGGCGTCGCACTTCGACGGTCACGCACAGATGCCCCATGCGCCGGTGTTGGCGCTGTTCGCCACGGTCGGCGGCATGGGCCTGGTCGCCAGCCTGGATCTCGGCCTGATCGTGCTCTTCCTGCAGATGCTGAGCATGCCCTCCTACCTGCTCGCGGGGCTGGTGCGCGGCGACCCGCGTGGGCGGGAGGCGGCGATGAAGTACTTCCTCTACGCCGCCGCCGCGCTGGCGGTGATGGCCTACGGGCTCACCTTCCTGTTCGGCCTCACCGGCAGCCTCGAATTGCGCGCCATCGGCCGCGGCCTCGGGAGCGCCGATAAGGTCTGGATCGTGGTTGCGTTCGGGTTGGTGCTCGTCGGCTATGCCTTCGAGATCACGGCGGTGCCGTTCCACTTCTGGGCGCCCGACGTCTACGAGGGGGGCACCGCGCCGGCCATCGGCTTCATCTCGGTGATCCCGAAGATGGCCGCGTTCGGGGGCTTGCTGCGGATGCTGTTGGAGGCGTTTCCGCGCGCAGAGGCGGCCTGGCCGCTGGTGGCGGCGCTCGCGGTGGCGAGCATGACGCTCGGCAATCTCGCCGCGCTGCGCCAGGACCGGCTCAAGCGGCTGCTCGCCTATTCCAGCATCGCCCAGGCCGGCTATGTCCTCATGGCCGTCGCCGTCGCGGAACGCGCCGACGGCGCCCTCGCCGCCATCGGGTTTTATCTGCTTGCGTTCCTGCTGATGAACCTCGGCGCTTTCCTGGTCATCGCGCAGGTCGAGCGGACCTTCGGCACCGACGCCTTCGAGGCCATCCGCGGGCTCGCCCGCCGCTCGCCCATTCCGGCGGCGGCGATGGCTCTCGCGCTCCTATCGCTCGCCGGGATCCCGCCGCTCGCGGGTTTCGCCGGCAAGGTGTTCCTGCTGACCGCCACCATCGACGGCGGCATGACCTGGCTCGCCGTGATCGGGGCGGCGAACATGGCGGTCGGCCTGTTCTACTACGTCCGGATCATCGCCGAGATGTATTTCGAGGCGCCGAGCCGGCGCGAGCCGGTCACAGGCGGCCTTGGCTATGCCCTCGGCCTGGTGCTCAGCGCGGCGGGCACCCTTGTTTTTGGGATTATCCCGAATGTCGCGCTTGCGCTGGGTGCCCTTGGGCGCTTGCTGTAGCAGGAGCGCCGGATGCCGAAATCCGGTTCCGACGTTCGGGGCCGAGAAGCAGCCATAGCGCGAACAGGAAGCTGACGACATACGCGACCCCGCCCGCCAGGCCAAGATGCCAGTGCGGGTCCGGCACAACGATGCTCATGGCCACGACCATCAGAACCAGCCCAAGCCCCGCACGGCGCCCGCGCGCAAGGGGGACGAGGCCCAGCAGACCGCCGACGCCAAGGCCGAGCACCAGCAGGTGGGTCAGGAGGCCGAGGATCAGCAACGGACCGGCCACGGTCAGGAGGCCGACGGCTTCACGCCGTGCCCCTCGGCAGCCTGTTATGGATCGCCGTGGCGGCGGCGACGGCCTGTCTGGCTCGCGCCCCCATCAACGACCAGGAAACGCC
>DATFDN010000422.1:0-2225 GCA_035252035.1 Acetobacteraceae bacterium
CGGCGATAGAAGGCGACGATGCCTTCCCTTGCGCTGTCGGGCGCCCGGGGTGTGATGGTATAGCTCGAACCTTCCGACCGCAACGCGCTGGCGAAATCGCTTGCAGCGCATGTCCGCCCGCCCCTAAAGGAGCGGGCTGAGTTGACAAAGCCGGCTAAATCCCCCATGCCGGTTGCGACCGGCGCCACGAGGGATGAAAATGGGGCTGGCCTGGTGGCGCAAGAGCTCGCGTTCGCTTGGTGCCACGAACCCGGGGCTAAATCTGAGCCGGCGGCTGCCCAGGTACCACGGTCTGTCGCCTCGGCGCAAGTCGGGAGCACGCGGGGGAAACTCTTCGCTGTTGTCGGCCGCCCGCCGCTGGGCCGTTGCGAGAGAGGACGGTCGGCATGGAGGTGGTGCATCCGCGGTGTGCGGGGCTGGACGTGCATAAGCTGACGGTCGTCGCCTGCGTCGTGACGCCCGCGGGGCGGCAGACGCGTACCTTCGGGACGGTCACGGGGGAGCTGCGCCGGCTGGGCGCATGGCTCCTCGCGTGCGGGGTCAGCCATGTGGCCATGGAATCGACCGGGGTGTATTGGAAGCCGGCGTACAACCTGCTGGAAGGGACCGGGCTGCACCTGCTGGTGGTCAACGCCCGCCACGTCAAGGCGCTGCCCGGGCGCAAGACCGACGTGGGCGACGCCGAGTGGCTGGCCGATCTGTTGCGGCACGGGCTGGTCCGCCCCGGCCACATCCCCGACCGGGTGCAACGCGAGCTGCAGGAACTGGTGCGGGCGCGCAGCACGCTGTTGCGCGAGCGCGGCCAGGTGGTCCAGCGCATCCAGAAGCTGCTGGAGGGGGCCAACCTCAAGCTCGCCAGCGTGGCGACGGACGTGGTCGGCGTGTCCGGGCGGGCGATGCTCGACGCCCTGGCGCTGGGCACGACCGACGCCGAGGTGCTGGCCGAGTTGGCCCGCGGCAAGCTGCGGCCCAAGCGCGAGCAGTTGCGGGCGGCGCTGGACGGCGCGGTCGGCGCCCACCAGCGGTTCCTGTTGGACAGCTACCTGCGCCAGCTGGACTTCCTCGACGGGGAGATCGTCCACCTGAGCGGGGAGATCGCGACGCGCATGCGCCCTTTTGAGGCGCAGTTGGCGGCGCTGGACAGCATCCCTGGCGTGGGGGCCCAGCTGGCCGAGCGCCTGCTGGCGGAACTGGGGCCGGACCTGCGCGACTTCCCCTCGGCCGCGCACCTGGCCTCCTGGGCCGGCCTGTGCCCGGGCAATCAGATCAGCGCCGGCAAGCGGCAGGGCGGGCGGACGACCAAGGGCAACGTCTGGCTGCGCGCCGCCTTGGTCGAAGCCGCCTGGGCCGCCGCCCACACCAAGCGCACCTACCTGGGGGCCCTCTTCCGCCGCCTGGCCGCCCGCCGCGGGGCCAAGCGCGCCATCGTCGCCGTCGCCCACAGCATCCTGGTCAGCGCCTACTACCTGCTCACAGAAGGGACCCCCTACGAGGACCTCGGCGCCGACTACTTCGACACGCGCGACCGCGCCGCCGTGGTCCGCCGGACCACCCAGCGCCTCGAACGCCTCGGCTACAAAGTCACGGTCGAGCAACTCGCCTCCTGAGTCAGAACCGAACGAGCGATGACCACCGACCACCGAACACCGTATTTTCGGGGGAAGCAGGCTACCAGTTGTCAGAGATGGCAGACAGAGTTCGCCAAGACCTGCCCGTGCTGGCAGCCGGCTGGACGCGGTAGCAACCCGGCTTGGTGTCGTGGAGACTTCAGCCTCCGGTGCCGCTGGTATACTGCCGCCGAGAAGCTTGGCCCTCACCCCGGCGCGCCATCTTCACGGCGCGACGTGGCGCCTACGAAAAAGGAGCGTGTCGTGTCCGCTGAAGCCTTTGCCTACTTCGAGGGAAAGATCGTCCCGCTCGCCGAGGCGAAGGTCAGCGTCGTCACGCACGCCTTCAACTATGGCACCGGCTGCTTCGAGGGCATCCGCGGCTACTGGAACGCCGAGCAGGAAGAGCTCTACCTCTTCCGGCTGGCCGAGCACTTCGAGCGCCTCCGCAACTCCGCCAAGGTGCTGCGCATGGAGATCCCAGAGACGACCGAGCGGCTCTGCGCGCTCGAGCGCGAGATCGTACACCGCGACGGCTTCCGCGAGGACTGCTACGTTCGCCCGCTCGTCTACAAGAAAGACGAGCGCATCGGCGTGCGCCTGCACGGCCTCGAAACC
>DATFDN010000423.1:0-5361 GCA_035252035.1 Acetobacteraceae bacterium
GGCGGGCTGGCCGAGCGTCGCCGCTGTGCGGACCTGCCGGGGCAAATAGGGGATCTCGATGTCGGGCGCGCGCCCCAGCGCCGAGCGCACCTGCTTGCCCGAGAGCATTCCCGGCGCGCCGCTCTGGTTCAGAACCAGGAGCGGCGGCCCGAACTGGCCCGGCGTGTTGCCCTGGGCAAGGTGGCGCAGCGCGTCGCGGACCGCGGCGAGCGAAGGGTCCATGACGATGACGCGCTGGTTCGACGCGGCCAGCAATTCCTGGTGCAGCGTGCTCGGCGCGCGGGGCAGGTCGATCAGCACCACGTTGTAGCGGCGGCGCACCACCTCGACCAGGCGCGTCGCGGCGCCATCCTCGATGCGGGGCAGGCTGTCGAGGTTCTCCTCGGCGGACATGACGTGCAGGCGTTCCTTGAGGCGCTGGGCGACGCGCTCCACCAGGAGCTCGTCCACGCGATCCGGATTCTCAAGCGCCTGGCGGAAGCCCCCGCCCGCCTCTCCGCCGAGCAGCAGGGAGACCGTGCCGGCGTGCAGGTCGGGATCGAGCAGCAAGGTGTGGTGGCGCTTCTCCTCGCCGAGCAGGAGCGCGAGGTTGGCGGCGATGGTCGAGGCGCCGACGCCGCCGCGCACACCAAGGATCGTGACCACCCGGCCGCCGCGCACCACGCCATCCAAGCCGTCCTGTCCCGAGACATGCGGCAGGAAGAACCGCGCCACCAGGTCGCGGTTGAGCGGCTTGGCGAGGTACTCCAGCACGCCGAGCCCGCGCGTGAGCCGGCGGTAGAACGCGAGGTCGGTGCTGTCGCCGACGACCAGCACGCGGGCGCCGGGCTCGACGTATTGGGCGAGGTCGTCGAGATCCGTGGCCGGGTTCGCCGAGCCTGACACATCGATGACCAAGGCGGCCGGCGTGGGCATCCGTTGCAAAGCCTGCTTCGTCGCCGCCAGGCTGGCGCGGCGAATGCTGACCTGCTCCGTGCCGAGCGCGCCGAACGCCTCGCGGAACACGGCCTCCGTCTCCGCGTCCTGGGCGAAGGCGACGAGGCGCGCGCGGTCGGCGCGTACTGCCTCGGCCGCCGTGGATGCCAGGATGCCGTCGGGCATCAGTCGCCTCCCGCGGGGGCGGCCTGCGGCGCGCCGCTGATGACGAGCTTGGCGAGCCCGCTATCGGGCAGCGGCTTCACCCGATCGGCGCGCAGCCGCGCGACCGCGAGCGCCGCGCTCTGGCTGGGCACGCTCGTGCCAGAGCGGCCGGCGACGAGGTCATGCGGATCAGCCACCATCGCTTGCAGGTTGGATTCGTTCACGTGACCCGGCTCCCAGGTGTACGGGCGCTTGTAGGGATCGCCGAGATCGCCACCGCACGCGGCGAGCAGCAGCGGCATGAGTAGGGCGAAACGGCGAAGCGCATTCCGCCACCGGCCAGTGTGTTGATGGAAGGCGGAATGCGCTTCGCTTTTCCGCCCTACGCTTGTCGTGCCTGCCATCGCTCTCGGCCTCAATGCATCATGAAGCCGGCGTCGCCGATCATCGGGCGGGGCAGGCCGGCTGCGGCGGCGCGCTGGCGGTTGTAAAGGACGCGGTCGGCGTCGTTCGGCGGCACGTAATCGTCGGTCGGCGCGGCGAGCCGGCGCGGGTCGCTGACGGGACGGACGATGTAGGGGGTGATGAGGATCACCAGCTCGGTTTCCTGACGCTGGAACTTGTCGGAGCGGAACAGCGCGCCGATCACCGGAAGCTCTCCGAGATAGGGCAAGCCGGTCGCGCCATGCGTGCTCTGCGCTTGCAGCAGCCCCGCGATGGCGAAGCTCTGCCCGCTGCCCAGCTCGACCGTGGTGTCGGCGCGGCGGACGGTGAGCGCCGGGATTTGCAGCGTGCTGTTGCCCGCCTGGATCTGCACCGCGCCTTGAGTGGTGAGCTGGCTCACCTCCGGGCGCACATGCAGGCTGATGCGGCTGGGGGAGATGACGGTCGGGACGAAGGCGAGCGAGACGCCGTACTGCTTGAAGTCGATCGTGATGGTCTGGTTCTGCTGGGCCACCGGGATCGGGTACTCGCCGCCGGCGAGGAAGCTCGCGGTCTCCCCGCTCATCGCGGTGAGGTTCGGCTCGGCGAGGATGGTCGCCAGGTTGTCTTGCGCGAGCAGGTCGAGCAACGCGTTGGCGTCCGCCCCTTTGTTGACATACGAGGCAAGAATCCGGTTTGGCGGATTGGTGGGATCGGTGAGCGTGTCGAGGGTGGCCCCGGCGATGGTGAACTTGCCGATCGTGCCGAGCGCCGCCCAGTTGATGCCGAACTGGCGGGTGACGTTGCGCGCGACCTCGGCGATGCGCACCCGCAGATTGACCTGCGTCGCCGATTGCACCGAGAGCCGGTTATCGACGGTCTGCTTCTCGGTGGCGTAACCGCGCGCCACCGCCATCGCCTGCTCCGCCTCGGCCGGCGTTGCGACCGTGCCCCGGAGGGCGAGGCCGTTCGGCGTGGTATCGACGCTGACGCCGGTTCCGGGCAGGGCGCGGGCGATGGCGCCTTGCGCCTCGGCCGCCGCGAAACGGGAGGGACGGACGAGCACATCGTACTGGGCGACCACGCCGCCGGACTCATCGAGGGCGGCGATGGTGGTGCGGCCGGGCGCGATGCCGAAGACGAACAGGCTGGTGGGGCTGGCCGGGCGCACCTCCGCCACCTTGGGATCGGCGGCGAACAGGTTGGCGATGGCCCGCCCGGCCTGGAGCACGCGCCCGGCGCCGGCCTCCAGCACCAGGCTCGATTGCGGGGCGGCCGTTGCCGGAAGCGCGGGTGCTATGCCTTGGGTCTGGCGCGGCGGCTCCGCTGGGGCGGCCAGCGCGGCCTGCGTCCCGAGGCAGAGGGCGACCAGGGCGGGGACCGCCCTGGAGATCGGCTTGGATGCGAGCATCAGTATTTGTACTCGACCGGTTGCGCAGTTCCAGGAAATAATTTCACAATTGCATTGGTTTTGCTAAGCGGTTTTTCACGTAGGGCCGCCGCGACATCGCCACCCCAAACCACGCCCGCCGCCGGGGCTGGCGCGGCGCCTGGCGTGTCCCCTTTGGGGCCGGGATCGGCGGCGCGCACCGCGAGCGCCAGCTTGCCGAGCCGGGTGGCCACCGCGACGCGCTCGGCGTCGCGCTCGGTGACTTCCAGGGTGACGGTCCGGTTGTTGATGGTCGCGTTCGTCAGCACGCCGTCGGGCGCCGTGCCATGCACGATCTGCTGGTCGATCGCGATGACGAGGGCATTCTCCAGCACCGCCTCGCCCGAAACGCGGTGATCGAGCGGCGCCGATTGGTCGTCGATCGTCTGGGTCAGGATCACGTCCACATAGTCGCCCGGCCAGATCAGCCCGGC
The DNA here is from genome assembly GCA_035252035.1 of Acetobacteraceae bacterium. Lineage (GTDB taxonomy): Bacteria > Pseudomonadota > Alphaproteobacteria > Acetobacterales > Acetobacteraceae > DATFDN01. Next base: position 3,367 of record DATFDN010000423.1, read on the forward strand.
GGTGCCCGCGACCAGATCGACGCCCACGCTGACCGCCCGCGTCCCCGGCCGCAGCACGGCGGCGAGGAAGCCGCGGTCGCCCGGCTTCAGCAGGTCCGCGCCGTTGACCGGATCGCCCTTCTCCAGGGAGCGGCGGACCATCGCGCCGCGAATTCCGGCGCGCGCCTCGCCCTCGTCGCGCAGCGCGCCCAAGGGCATGTCGGTCGGCAGCACCTCCTGCGCCTCGATATCGGCGGGGACGAGCAGCGTGCCGGCATGGACGGGGCGCGCGGCGACGAGGATGCGCAGCTTGGCCGGGGGCGGCGGGAGAGCGGCCTGCGGCGCCGGCGCGGGCGGCGGCGGTTGCGTGCCGACCAGGACGACAACGGCGAGCCCGGCGGTGCCGAGCAGCAGGGCGAGGATGGCGGCGATGCGGACCATGGTGGGGATCAGCCCGGCAGGAGGGTGAAGACGCACCCGGCGGCGATGGCCGCCGCGTAGGGCAGGGGGCCGCGCCGATGCACGCGCCAGGCTTCCGCCTTGAGCAGGCGGGCGGGGAGCGAGCGGCGCACGCCCGGCGCGGGCCGGGACACGACCAGCGAGAGCGCCAGGTAGAGAAGCGCGAGCACACCCCCGGCGAGGGAGACGGCGAGCACGAAGCTGGGCGCCGCATCGGGCGGCACCGTCAGCGCGGTCGCGCCCGCCAGCTTCACGTCGCCGCCGCCGAGAAGGCCGCGCGTCCAAAGCAGGGCGAGCAGCGCGAACAGTCCCAAAGCGACGGCGAGGCCCGGCAGCAGGTCGTGATGCAGGCCCCGGAGCGCGAGCCCGCCGCAGGCCAGGGCAAGGCTGATCCAGTTGGGGACAGTGCGGAAGGCGGCATCGTGCAGCGCGGCGGCGCCGAGCAAACCGACCAGGAGCAGCGTCGTCATGGTCTGGAGTGCGGCCATTGCGGGATCGCCCATCGCCTCGACAGGAGCCCCCGTTCTTTATCGGACTGGTGCTAACGCGGCGTAAACGGCCCGAAAAGCGTTGCGGCCCAGGATCGCTCCTGGGCCGCTGCCAGCAAGTTCGACTGAAGACCGGCTTACGGTAGGGTAGCCAATGTGCTGCTGACGTGATTTCCGAGCTGGCCCGCGGCCTTTAGTGGCCAGGGGTGGCGTTCATGGACGCGACATGGGTGCCAAGCGTCGTGAAGTAAGTCTTGACACTAGTTCCGAACGTGGCGGCGCCGGCGATGATGGCGAGGGCCACGAAGGAAGCGAGCAGGGCATATTCGAGGGCGGCGATGCCTCGCTTGTCGGTGTTGAGCGCGCGGACGCGGGCGATGATGTTCGACATGGTTCTCTCCGTCGGTTTGGGCCGCGTCGCGCGGCCCGGTGGCTGATCCCTTGGAGCACCGCCTCGGGCGCCCTCGGTGTTCTTATTTTGTATTTAAATCGTTACTGGATCGTCAATATTTTTGGGACGGCGCTTCCCGTTCGCACTCTCTGCCCAGCGGGCGGAACGCGTCTTAAAGGGCGGAAGACTTGACGCGTTTGTCTAAAATCAAGGCAAAGCCAATGCGGAATGCAGTATGCGAAAGTCACCGCACGCATCGCCGCCGGCCGGCTCAATGCAGGGATAGTTCAGATTCGCAATATTGGCAAAACCCCTCGCCCAATGGTTTAGGCCGAAAGGCAACGATTGGGCCAAATGGCTAGGGTTAGCTGCCGACAAGCACTCACAAAGCCGTCAGTCCGGCGTACACGTGCCGCGACACCCGCGCTTGCATGCCGCATTCCGGCCGTTCACGAATTGTTACAAGCGAGATACGAGCGGAGCGGGAGCTGACTCTGCGAACGCACTCTATATCCAAGGCCCATCCGCGCGAACGGGCACGACAGGCTGCTCGGCCTCTGGATCGGCCCGCGTGGCGGCCGGGTCAGCGGCAGGGGAGGCCGCATCCGCTTGGGCCGTCTCGGCGTGATCCGGCGCGGGCGGGGGCGGCGCGGCGGCTACCACGGCCCGCCGGGGCCG
>DATFDN010000424.1:0-8010 GCA_035252035.1 Acetobacteraceae bacterium
AGGTCATAGACGGCGCCCAGGCCGAGATGCCGCTTCACCGTCTCGATCCCGTTGATCCACAGGCGCGCGGCCTTGTTGTTCCTCTCAGCTTCCTTGCGTTCATCGCCGGTCAGGCCGGTGTCGCCGCCGGGGCGTTCGCGGTAGCAGTGATGAGCTTCGTCGTTGAGCACGACGATGTTCTTAAGGCCCATCAATTCGGGCATGACGCGCTGGAGCATCTGGCCTTCGGTTTCGGCCGTATCGATCCCGCCGTCCCGCCCCTCCAGCAAGGCCCGGCCGACCTTGGAGATCTCCATGCGCTCGCGGCGCTTGAAGGCGTGGAAGTTTGTGATGACGATCTTGGTCTTGGCCAGATCGGGCAGCATGTCGGCCGGGACCAGATCGCGCCCTCGATAGTAGCTGTCCGGATCGTTGGGCTGCAACACGCGCAGGCGGTCCTTGATGGTGATGCCTGGGGTGACGACCAGGAAGCCGCGGCTGAAGCGCCGGCTGTTCGGATGGCGCACGGCGTTGGTCGTGTGCCAGGCGATCAGCATGGCCATGACCGTCGTCTTGCCGCTGCCGGTGGCCATTTTCATGGCCAGGCGCAGCAGGTCCGGGTTCGCCTGTGCATTGGCGCCTGAGACATGATCAAGGAACTTCCTGCCGCTTGCGCCCGAGAGCGGCGCGACCTCGGTCAGCCAGATGATCGTCTCGACAGCCTCGATCTGGCAGAAGAAGGGGCGGGAACCGGCGGAGTCGCGGGTGCGCCAGTGTTGCAGAAGGCGCTGGGTGGCCGGGCTCACCTGCCACTGCGCGGGATTGGGCAACTGCCGCCATGCATCGACGTATTGGCGGATTTCATTGATGATCGGCGTGGGATTGTACTCGATCTCGGCGTCGGACAGCCCCTTGCTGTCCGTGAAAACCATCGTTGACTGGCCTGGCTGGGCCTTGCCTTTCCGTTTCGGCTTCGGCACTGGGGTCATAAGCTCGGACCGGCGCCGTCCGGGCACGGGCGGTCTGTCCGTCGGCTGGCCATCCGGGTCCAGATCGTGATGCCACTTTGGGGGCTCGTACGGCGAATTCAGGATGGGCCGTTCGAAGAAGCGTTCACTCACTGGTCCGGACCACTTTTTGCTCGCGGGGCAGGCATGATAGGTGAAGCGAGACGCGCTTTGCTACGATAAGTTGAGCTAACCGGTGCCGATGAACTCCCGCACGAGCGCGGCATCGGTCAGGGACTCGCGGGAGATCTCGCGCGTGATGCGCCCGCGCTGGATAAGCAGCGCGCGGTCGGCGAGGCCTTGGATGAAGTCCAGATTCTGCTCGACCAGCAGCACGGCGAGCCGGTCGCGGTGGCGCAGCGCGCCGATGCGGGCGATCATGGCTTGCACGATCGAAGGCTGGATGCCCTCGGTCGGCTCGTCGAGCAGCAGCAGCTTCGGCCGGCCACAGAGCGCGCGGGCGAGCGCCAGCAATTGCTGCTCGCCACCGGAGAGCGCACCGCCAGGCCGATCGAGCAGGCGAGTGAGTTCGGGGAAGTCGGCGAGCACCGCGTCGAGGGCGGCACGCGGCGTGCCGGGACGGGCGGCAATCGCGAAGAGCAGGTTCTCCCTCACGGAAAGGCCGGGAAAGATCTGCCTGCCCTGCGGCACGTAGCCGAGTCCCGCGCGCGCGCGGGCGCTGGTGGACCAGTGCTCGATCGGCCGTCCGCCCAGGCGGATCGTGCCGGACGAGGCGGGCAGCAGGCCCATCACGGTCTTGAGCAGCGTCGTCTTGCCCATGCCGTTGTGGCCGAGCACGCCGACACAGGCGCCGTCATCGACTGTGAGCGACAGCCCGTTCAGCACGCCAATCCGCCCGTACCCGGCGACGAGGTTCCTCACCTCCATCATGGCGCGGCGCCCGAGCCGACCGGCTTGCCGAGATAAACGTCCTGCACCCGCTCGTCGGCCAACACGTGATCAACGCTGTCCTCCACGAGCACACGGCCTTGGTGGAGCACGGTGACGGTCCGCGCGATCGCGCGGATGAACCGCATATCGTGCTCGACCACGATGATCGTGTGGCGCCGGTTGAGGTCGCGAATCAGGCCGGCGGCGCGGTCCGTCTCCTCGGCGCTCATCCCGGCGGTCGGTTCGTCGAGGATGATCAGCTCGGGCTCCGGCGACACCACCATCGCCAGCTCAACGAGCTGCCGCTGCCCGTGTGCCAGCAACCCCACTTGACGCGCGGCGAGTGTCTCGATGCTCAGCCCGGCGAGCGTGGCGCGGGCGCGGCGCCGTGCCTCGGCCTCATTGTGCTGGCGGCGCAGCGCCAGCACCACGCTTTCCAGGACGGACAAGCCGTCGAACAGCGCGGGCACTTGCGTCTTAATGCCGATGCCAAGCCGCGCGATCCGGTGCGGATCCAGCCCGGTTATGTCGCGACCGTGCCACAGGATACGCCCGGCGGTAGGTTTGAGCTGGCCGGTCAGGCACTTGAACAGCGTGCTCTTGCCGGCGCCGTTGGGTCCGATCAGGCAGCGTAGCTCGCCTTCTCCGACGGCAAAACTGACATCATCCACGGCGAGGACGCCGCCGAAGCGCATCGTGAGCGCCTCGGTGGCGAGCAGCGCGGTCACGCGCCCTCCCCGCGCAGGCCGCGTATCCGGGCGAGGGCCGCGCCGGCGGTCGGGAGAAGGCCGCGTGGAATCGCGAGCACGGCGAGCATCAGGATCACGCCCAGGATCAGGCTCGGGTTCACGCCGCGCAGCGTGCCGGCCCAGGTCGCGAGCGCTTGGAGCAGGATCGCGCCGAGGATCGGGCCAATCAGGGTGCCGAGGCCGCCTATCATCACCCAGATGATCACCTGCCCGGAATAGAACAGCGAAAACATGGTCGGGCTGACAAAGACGCAATTGGCGAACAGTAGCCCGGCGAGGCCCGCCATGCCGCCGCCCAGCGCGAATATCCCGAGTTTGTAAAGCCGGACATCGTAGCCCAGCAGTTCGGCCCGGCGCTCGTTTTCGCGGATCGCCACCACCACGCGGCCGAAGCGGCTGGCCAGCACCAGACGGCAGAGCACGTAGCTTCCAGCCAGGCAGCCGACCGCGACCGCGAAGATCTGCTCCGGCGTGAGCTGGGTGCCGGGATCGCCTGGGACATTGAGTGGCGGCGTGGATGGGATGCCGTTGAAACCACCGAGCGGGGCGGCGCCGATGCGCCATTGGTCCCCCGCGGTGGAGTTGACGAAGTTGAACAGGATCAGCGTCACCGTGAGCGTGATCACGCCCATGTACACGTCGCTGATCCGCCCGAAGAACATGACGTAGCCGAGCGCCGCCGCCGCCCCGGTCGGCACGAGCAAGGCGATCGGGATTGCCCCGGTCGTGCCGGTCAGGTTGAGAGCGGCAACCGCGTAGGCGTATCCTCCAAGACCAAAGAACGCGGTTTGGCCGAAGCAGAGAATGCCGCCGAATCCCCAGATCAGCGCCAGGCTGAGCGCGAGCAGGCTCATCGAAACGTAAACGGTCGCGTTAATCAGCGCGAACAGCTCAAGGGTGCGTGGCAACAGCCAGATGCCGAAGGCGGCGAGCAGCACCGCCGCACCAATTTCCAGGACGAGGCGCCGCCGATTCACAACGCGCGCCGGAAGAACCGGCCGGTGATGCCTTGAGGCAGCAGCCGGAGCAGAACGACGGCGATCGCCAACATCAAAACCTCGCCCAACACCGGCGTGGTGAGGAAGGTTCCGATTGTCGAGACGCCACCGAGCAGCCCGGACGCGGACGCGGTGCCCGCCAGCATGGCGCCGCCGCCGGTGATCACGGTGATGAAGGACTTGGCGATGTAGGCCGCGCCCATCGTCGGCACCACTCCGGAGACCGGGGCGATCAACGCGCCGGCAAGTCCCGAGAGCGCCGCGCCGAGCGTGAAGGTGATCGCATAGACGCGATCCGGCGGCACCCCGAGCGAGGCAGCCATCTCCGGGTTCTGCATGGTGCCGCGCGCGATCAGCCCGGCCGGGGTCAGGCGCAGCACGCACCAGGTCGTGGCGAACAGCAGAACCGCCATGGCGATCAGGAATAGGGAGTAGCCCGAGGTGCGGTAGCCAGCGATGGCGACGCTGCCAAGCGGCGCCGAGAAGCCGGAGACGGAGTTGCCGAGGATCATGGTCGCGCCACCGGTGAGCGCGAGCGACAGTCCCCAGGTCGCGAGCATGGTGTCCAGCATTCGCCCGTAGAGCCGGCGGATGACCAGGCGTTCAACGATCATGCCGATCGCGCCCACGATCAGCGGAGCGACGAGTAGCATCGCGACCCACATGTTCAGACCGGCCTGCACCGAGAGGATCACGCTGTAGGCGCCCATCATCAGGAATTCGCCATGCGCGAGATTGATCACGCGCATCATGCCGAACACCACGGCGAGGCCGAGGCTGATAATGAACAGTGTGGCGATACCGGTCAGTACCTGCAAACCGACCGCGACCGCGAGGCCCAAGCCGGCCTCCTAGATCCGTACGTCGATGACGTATTGCTTGTTGGCGTTCGGATCCTTCGCGAGATCGCAGACCGAGGCGGTGTCGGAGGGCGGCTGCTGCGGGAAGCTTTGCAGCACCTTGAAGCCGTGATCGGCGCACTCGGCGAGGAACACGTTCAGGGTGACGTGGTTGGTCTTGCCGTCGATCACCGTCTTGCCGGGTGGGCCATCGTTTTCCACCCCGCTCTCCAGCGCCTGGATCACTTTCAGCCGATCGATGGATTGCGCCTTGCGCACGCCCTCGGCCCAGAGATTGAAGCCGACATAAGTGCGCATCGCCAGCTCGCCGCCGAGATAGGGCGCAGCCGCACCCAGCTTGGCGTGGAACTTCTGTAGGAAGGCCTTGTTGGCGGGCGTGTCCACCTCCTGGAAGTAGCTGAAGGCGCAGACGATGCCGTTGCCTTCCTCGGGCGAGAGCACGAGGCTTTCGTTGCCGACGCCGAAGGTGGTCGATGCCATCGGAATGCGGCTCTTCATTCCCGCCGCCGCCCACTGCCGGTAAAAGGAGATATGCGCGCCGCCGACCAGGGCCGAGATCACGACATCGGGCCTAGTCTGCTGGATTTTCTGAATGGCGGGACCGAAGTCGGTGACGTTGAGCGGGAAGAAGTCGGCCGCCGCGATGCCGCCGCCGCCGTCGCGGCAGTATTTCGTGATCCACTTGCTGGTGATCTGGCCGTAATTGTAATCGGCGGCCACAATATAGAGCTTCTTGCCCCATTTCTGCATGACGTAGGGCACAAGCTTCTGCACATTCTGCGCGGGGGTCGAGCCAGTGCAGAAGCAATTGCGGTCACAGACCCCGCCCTCGTACTGCGTGTTGTAGAAATAGAGCGTCTGGTAGCGGTGCAGAATCGGGCGGATCGCCTCGCGCGAGGCCGAGGTGATGCCGCCATGCACCACCGCGGCGCGGTCCTTGGTCGCAGCTTCGGTGGCGAATTGGGTGTAGAGCTGGATGTTTGATTGCGGGTCGTAGTTCGTCAGTTGCACCGGGCGGCCGAGCAGCCCGCCGGCGGCATTGACCTCATCCACCGCGAAGTCGAGGCAGGCGATCATCGGCTTGCCATAAATGTCGAGCCCTCCCGAGGCGTCGTGGATGCCGACCACCTTGATCGGGTCGGCGCCAAGCGCGGCATGGCGCAGCACGACCGGCGCCGCGAGCGCCATGCCGGCGGTCTTCAGGGCCATGCGTCGTGTCACCGTCATGGGGACTGCTCCAAAAATGAGGCTGAGACGCGATCGTGACAGGTCGCGCGATCCTACACGGGCGATCCGGTCCGGCATAGATGGGCACGCCCCAAGCGTATCAGGCAGCCGCGTGTCATTGATTGATGACGCTCCAAAAACAAGTATGGGCGTCGCCAAATCCGAGCCATGTCGCGCCATCGAGGAAGGCGTTCGCAGTCTTCACCAAAGCAGACCAAAGAGCTGAGCGCATGAAAATCCCTGCTTCTCGACCAAGCCGCATATGGAATCTTCACAACACCGAAAGGGAAACCCGCAACTCACATGGCTGTTAGATCACCCCGGCCTACATCTCGTGCAGACTGCACAAAGCGGGCCGTGCCGACCTGGGCCAACGCAGGTCTCGTCGTGTTCCCGCTGAAGAAGGAACGCCATGCGCCAGATCCCGGTCCCAACCCTGAAGAACCCGCACAGCGGCATCTACACAACGCTCAGCATCCGGCACCTTAATGGGGCCAGCGAGCAGCGGATGCGCATCGATGACATCCGCCGGCACCGCTCGTTCGCGCTGCTGATCGCCAGCGAGGGGCAGCACCAGCTCGCTCTCACCACCGGAGAGGGCGGGGCGGTCATGAGCGTCACCGACAACGAGCTGGAGATTCTCTACCACCAGATCGGGAAGCACCTGGCCCGGAAGAACACAGAGCGGGAAAGGCACGCTTAGCGGGAATGAGCGCGGCCTTACGTGACGGCAAGCCCGGCGCGATCGGGGAAGCGCTCGACCGTTATTGCCAGCCCTTGATGCTCCGTGCCATCGCCGCCGCCGAGATGCCATAGCGGTCGTGCAGCGTTGGCAACGCGCCTGCGTCGAGGAACTCATCAGGCAGCGCGATCTGGCGGAATGCCGCCGGCATGACGCCCGACCGCAGGAGCAGGCCCGCCACTGCTTCACCGAGGCCGCCGATGATGGTGTGGTTCTCGGCCACGATCACCATACGGCCGCTCTGGGAGGCTGCCTCAAGGATCGTTGCCTCATCAAGCGGCTTGATCGTCGGGACATGGAGTACGCCGACGTCGATATGACTATCCTGCAACATCTTGATGGCTTCGAGCGCGCGCATCGTCATGAAACCTGACGAGACGATCGTGAGCTTCGGCATGGCCCGGAAAATCGCAATGTCCTCGGTCGCCTGATGGCTCGGGCCATAGCCGGTCGTGAGGCCCGGCAGGGCGCAAGCGATCTTGACGTTGAGGTTCTCCTCGGCGATCGCAAGGCAGATGAAGTCATAGGCCCGGCGCGCGGCGAACACCGCGTAGGTGGTCGCGAAGGGTACGAAGCCCTCGCGCGCCATGCCAGCGGCGGTGCATATGAGAAGCTGCTCCGCCATGCCCATCTGGTAGAAGCGGTCGGGATAGGCCTTCGCAAAGACGTGCAGGTCGGTGTACTTCGCAAGGTCGGCCGTCAAGCCGAGGATCTGGGGCCGCGATTTCGCCAGTTCCACGAGCGCCTGGCCGAACGGCGCCGCCTTCGTCCGCTGCCCTGGGGCGACGAGCGAGGCAATCATCGCCGAGGTGGTGAGGCGCGACGCCCCCTGCTGGCCGCCCTCACCCTGCTCGCCGAGCCGGACCGGTCGCGTATATTTCGAACGCATCATGCGTTCCTCCCGCCGTCAAGCGCTGACATCGCCTTCTGCCATTCGTCCGCCTCGACGCGCAGGAAATGGCTCCTCTCGCGCTCTTCCAGGAACGGCACACCTTTCGCCATCTTAGTGTCGCAGATAATGACGCGCGGCCTCGGCTCGCTGAGCGCACGTGCCGCATCAAATGCAACGATCAACGCATCGACATCATTGCCGTCCACACGCTGCGGGTGCCAGCCGAACGCAGCGAAGCGTTCCTCCAGATTTTCGAGACCGGTCACTTCGGAGGAGGGGCCGTCCGCCTGCTGATTGTTGACGTCCACAATACCAATCAGGTTGTCGAGCCTCCAGTGACCGGCGCCGGACGCTCCCTCCCAGATCGCCCCTTCCCCGCACTCGCCGTCGGAGAAGAGGCAATAGACAAAGGCGTCCGACTTCTTGCGCTTGAGCGCAAGGGCGTGGCCAACGGCGAGCGCGAGGCCTTGGCCGAGCGAGCCGCCGCTGATCTCCATGCCCGGCGTGTAGCTCGCCATGCCGGACATGGGCAGGCGGCTGTCATCAGAGCCGTAGGTCTCAAGCTCATCCTCGGGGAGGAAACCGGCCTCGATCAGTGCCGCATAGAGCGCGATGGCGTAGTGCCCAACCGAGAGCAGGAATCGGTCGCGCCCTTCCCACTCCGG
>DATFDN010000425.1:0-2358 GCA_035252035.1 Acetobacteraceae bacterium
GGCCAGCGGCGCGGACACAGGACGCGCGAGTAGGGCGTTCAGGCGGGCCGCGGCGGAGGCGCGCTCCGCTTCGAGCCGCGCCCCCTCGGCGGCGGCGCTCGTCTCCTCCGTGAGGGCCTGGATCACCCCCGCCTGGTCGCCACCGCCCTGTCCGTAGCGAATGGCGGCGGCATGGCTCATCTGGCGCACCAGGCCGGCGATCTCCTTGTTCACGGCGACCGCGCGGGTAAACGCGTAGTAGCGCGCGTAGGCGACCTTGATCTGCTCGTCGAGTTCGTCCTGGGCGGCGCGCTCGCGCCCGCGCGCGGCGTCAACCTCGGCCAGGGCCGCCCGGTGCCGCAGGTTGCGCTTGCCCCAGAGCGGGAAGGTCTGCGTCACGGTGATGAAATTCATGCTGAAGAGGCCACCTGAGCGGTAGCGCTGGTAGTTCTCCGAGAACATCGGATCCTCCAGCGCGCCCGCGGCCTCGGCCTTGGCAGCGGCCGCCTCCGTCTCCAAGGCTGCGGCGCGCAGCTGCGGGCTGAGCTGACGGCCGGCGGCGAGCAGACCGTCGACGGTCGCACCCAGCGCCCCGGCGTCGTTCGGTACGAGCATCCCGGCTGGAGAGGCACTCACCGCCATGGCAGCGGTCCCGGCATCGATCGGCGCGCGGGCCAGGGCCGGTGCGGCCTCCAGCGTCGCGACAAGAAGGCAGCCGGCGGCAGCGGGAAACCCCGGCTTTTTCCACCGGAGGCGCATCTACTTCGCCAGATCCGTGGTGACCGAGCCGCGGACGGTCCCGGCCTCGCCCTGCACCTTGGCGACGAGCGTGATCGCCCAGGCCCCCGCCATGCCCGGCTCGACCTCGAACCGGTAGACGCCGGGCTGGGTCGTCGGCAGCGGCTTGATGGGCGCCGTCATCGTGGGCATTCCGGCAGGACCCATGTCCGCCTTGCTCTCGAAGACGACGGCATCGGTGACCAGCTTGTTGTCGGGCACATGCACCAGGCGCACCGGCACAACCTCCTTGCCGCTGCCGGCGGACTGCGGCTTGCCGGCCAGCTCGAAGCGGTAGTCCTGGGGCGCGGCTTGGGCCGGCGACGATCCGACGCAGCCAGAGCTGGCACCGAGGCCGATGCCGAGCAGGGCGGCACCGGTGCGGGTATGCTTGGAAACCATGGTTCTCTTCCTTCCCGGCCCGCGATCGCACGGGTGGCGCACTCAGCGGGCGTACTGGCTGACCGAACACTGGAACCGGCCGCGCAGACAGGACGCGCGGGGATTCGCGAGGCGCACGGCTGGACATGCGGACGGCGCGCGCTGGACGCGCGCCGGCTAAGTCAGCCCGCTATGGGAGGGAAGAGGTCAGGTTCGGGGGACACGCCGCCCAAGGTCGGCCGCGGCGACCAATAGGTGATCGTAACGTAGGAAACCGGTGTTATGAGGACGTCTGCCCGTGCCGGCAAGCTGGGGACACCGATGCAGCCCATCTGCTTGACGCAGTCGGGGGTGATGCCTTTGCAGGGCGCGTCGTGGCCCGGGACGGCGCTTCCGGATTGCCCCATTGCCGCCATGTGGTCGCACGGCACGCTGGCCTTCACGATGCCCGCCGGAACGCCGTTCGCCTTCAGCACGGGCATGGCCTGGACCGTCGTCCCGCCCAGGAAGGCGAGGACGGTCACCGCCACCAGCAGCCCACGAAGTAGCTTTGCGATCACGCCCCGACCATAGGGGGCCATCGACGCGGCTTCAAGCACGGATCCTGGCTCATGACATCCGAGACACCGTCAGGCTCCGGTATCGCGGGGAATTAAGATTGCGAATCATTCGCGATACAGCATGCGCTGCCTTCCCATCTTCTCTCTTGGAGACCGCGCATGCAGCGACACCACTCGATCGGTGTCTCCACCCTCGTCGCCCTAATGGCCGCCCACCATGCCGCGCAGGAGGGCAGAGGCGGGGCGGTCCTTGATCCGCGGGAGGTCGCCCGCATCGAGGCCGCCCTGCGCGATCACCACCCGGCCCGTGCTCCTCGGCCCGTGCTCCCCAGGGGAGGAGCGTCCGAACGTGGGACTGACGCCGCACCGGCAAGAGCAGGCCCGGATCAGACCGGCTCGACCGGCGCCCCGTGGCTCGGGTCAAGGCAATGCCCGTGCTCGTGGTCGGCCAGCGCCCCCAAGATCTGACAGTCCCCGACGGCGCCACGGCAGCCGGTCTCCACCATGCGCGCCAGCTCGACGCGGAGCGCCTCCAAGCGTTTCAGCTTCGCCTCGACCTCCGCCAGCCGGGCCGAGGCGATGGCGTGCGCCACCTCGCAGGACGGGTTGTCAGGGTGGTCGGCCAGGGCGAGCAGTGCCCGAATCGCCTCCAAGGGGAAGC
>DATFDN010000426.1:0-2233 GCA_035252035.1 Acetobacteraceae bacterium
TGGAGCGGCGAGTTTGCCTTCGCCTTGCTCTGGCTTGTGCTCGTGCTGTCGCTCGGTGCGGTCTCGCTGCTCTACGTGCTGATCCGCCGCGGCGCCGCGGCGCAGGTCGCCAGCCTGTTCTTCCTCGTCCCACCCTGCACCGCATTGATCGCGTGGCCGCTCTTTGGTGAGACTCTGGCCCCGGTGGCCCTGATCGGCATGGCGCTGACGGCGGCGGGAGTGGCGCTGGCGAGCCGGACGGCGGCCCGGTAGCTCTGGCGCCAGGCTGCCCGCATTTTCTCCCTGGTTGCGGGGCGCCTCGCCCGCGAATTCTGCAAACTGCCCCTTGGGAGGCTTGACCCGCGCCGCGCGCGCTGCTCCACCGGCGCGCAGCCCAACCTGTTGCTGAGTTCCTTGGCCAAATCCTCTCCCCGCTACGTCTGCCAGTCTTGCGGCGCCGTCTTTCCCAAGTGGGCCGGGCGCTGCGAGGCGTGCGGCGCCTGGAACACGATCGTCGAGGAGCCGGTCGAGCCTCGTCCCGGACCCGCCGGCAAGGCGGGCGCGGGGCGCCCGCTCGGTTTCGTGCCCCTTGCCGGCAGCGCCGAGCCGCCGCCGCGTGCCGCGACGGGGATCGCCGAACTGGACCGGGTGCTCGGGGGCGGATTGGTTCCGGCCTCGGCGGTGCTGGTCGGCGGCGATCCGGGGATTGGCAAATCGACGCTGCTGCTTCAGGCCGCCGCGAAGCTGGCCGGGACCGGACGGCCGGTGCTCTACGTGTCAGGCGAGGAATCTATCGAGCAGGTGCGGCTGCGCGCCGGCCGGCTCGGCGTCGCCAGCGCCCCGATCGCATTGGCGGCGGCGGTCAACCTGCGCGACATCGCCGCCAGCCTGGAGCGCGAGCCGGCCGCGCTGGTGGTGATCGATTCGATCCAGACCATGTGGCTCGACCAGATCGAGAGCGCGCCCGGCACCGTCGCCCAGGTCCGCGCCGCCGCGTTCGAGTTGATCCGGCTGGCCAAGTCGCGCGGCTTCGCCCTGGTGCTGGTCGGCCATGTCACCAAGGACGGGGCCATCGCCGGGCCGCGCGTGCTGGAGCACATGGTGGACGCAGTGCTCTACTTCGAAGGCGAGCGCGGCCACCAGTTCCGCATCCTGCGCGCGGTCAAGAACCGCTTTGGCGCCACCGACGAGATTGGCGTATTCGAGATGACCGAGCAGGGCCTGGCCGAGGTGCCCAATCCCTCCGCCCTCTTCCTCGCCGAGCGGCGCGGCAACATCGCGGGCAGCGCGGTCTTCGCCGGGCTGGAGGGCACCCGCCCGGTGCTGGTCGAGGTGCAGGCCCTGCTCGCGCCCAATCCCGGCGGGGCGCCGCGCCGGGCGGTGATCGGCTGGGACAGCGGACGGCTCGCGATGCTGCTCGCGGTTCTAGAGACACGCTGCGGGCTGCGCCTGTCCGGTTCGGACGTGTACCTCAACGTCGCCGGCGGGCTGCGCGTGAACGAGCCGGCCGCCGATCTCGCGGTCGCCGCCGCGCTCGCCTCCGCCGCGACCGAGACGCCCACCAGCGCGGGGATGGTCTATTTCGGCGAGGTCGGCCTCTCGGGCGAGATCCGCCAGGTCGCGCAGGCCGAGGCGCGGCTCAAGGAAGCGGCGAAGCTCGGCTTCGACACCGCCTGCCTGCCGCGCCGGCTGGCGCGCGGCGGCCGGGCGCTGGCCGCGCCGGAGGGGCTCGGCCTGCTTGAGATCGGGCACCTGGCCGATCTGGTGGCGCAATTCGGCGCTGAGCCGGGCGCGTAACCCAGGAGAACGGGCGCGTAACCCAGGAGAGAGAGGCGCGACGAGGATGTGCAAGGGCCACGCCCAAGCGCGTCATGATGGATGTGCAATCATCAGCCGGTGGCGGCTGGGCGCCTCGCCGTTTTGCGGCCCAGCAGGAAGGCGCTGGCCGCCGCGAGTTGGATGAGCGCCGCGGCGCTGAACAACAGCGGTGCCGCGCCGCCGGCCGTGCTGACCAGATCGCGCAGTGCTCCGAAGGCTGCCGGGGCGAAGGCGTAGGCTGCTTGGCTGCACGCCGCCACAAGGGCGACGGTGCGAACCGTGTCGGCGGGCACGAAGTCTTGCTGCACGATCAGCGGCGGCAGGGAGGTGGCGTTGCCCAGACCCAGCCCGAACAGCACGACGCCCAGCAGGAGCAACGGAACGCTGGTGCCGCCCGCGGCCAGCAGCACCAGTGAGCCGCAGAGCTGGAGCGTGT
>DATFDN010000427.1:0-4700 GCA_035252035.1 Acetobacteraceae bacterium
TGCTGTCGTCGATGAAGGCGACGCCGGCGACATGGCCCACCAGACGCTGCCGGTGCGGTAGGCCGGGGAAGGTCTCGATCCCGCGCGCCGCCCGCGCGCGCGTCACGCCGAGCGCCATTGCCATCGCCGCCGCCGCCGCCGCGTTCTGCGCGTTGTGCGCGCCGGGCAGCGCCGCGGCGTCGCGCATCGCGACGATCGGGCCAGACGCGTCGCGCAACACGCCCCTGTCGGACCAAAGATCAGCGGGCAGCGCGCCCGAGATGGTGATGACGCGCGCCGGACGGGTGCGCAGCCACGCCGCCATCAGGGCGCTCGGCGCGTCGTCGATCCCAATGATCGCGCGATCAGCGGCGCATTGGCGCGCGAAAACCGCGCGCTTCGCGGCTTCGTACCCGGCCATGTCGCCATGCCGGTCAAGGTGGTCGGCGCTGAGGTTGAGCATCGCGGCGGCATCGAACCGAATTGTTGCGATTCGCTCCAACATGTAGCTCGACATTTCGAGCGCGTACACGCCGTCATCGCCCAGCAGCGGCAAGGCGAGCGCGGCCGGTCCGAGATTGCCGCCCGCCGCGACGGGAACGCCCGCGCCGGCCAGGATGTGCGCGAGCAGCGCGGTGGTGGTGGACTTGCCGTTCGTGCCGGTGACGCCGGCGAAGCGCGCCGCCGATCCGCTCGCGCGCACGGCGCGGAACAGCAGCTCGGCGTCGGAGAGGACCGGCCAGTTCTGCGCAGCGGCGAGCGCGGCCAGCGGATGCGGGCGCGGCAAGGTGTGCGGGATGCCGGGAGAGAGCACGAGAGCGTCGAGCTGGTCGGTGGGATGTGGGGGGCGGATCTCCAAGCCCGCGCCTTGCGCGCGAGAGGCCACGTCGTCGTCCCACGCGACCACCTCGGCTCCCATCGCGGCCAAGGCCCGCGCCGCGGGCAGGCCGTTGCGGCCGAGGCCAACGACCGCGAACCGCGCGCCAGCGAACAGGTCGGGCGGGAACGCGCTCATCGGATCTTCAAGGTCGCGAGGCCGATCAGGGCCAGGATGAAGGAGATGATCCAGAACCGGATCACGATGGTGGGCTCCGCCCAGCCCTTCTTCTCGAAGTGGTGGTGCAGCGGCGCCATCAGGAAGACGCGCGTGCCGGTGCGCTTGAACCAGAAGACCTGGATCATCACCGAGACGGTCTCGACGACGAACAGCCCGCCCACGATCATCAGCACGATTTCGTGCTTGGTCGCCACCGCCACCGTGCCGAGCGCGCCGCCCAGCGCCAGGCTGCCCGTGTCGCCCATGAAGACCGCCGCCGGGGGCGCGTTGAACCACAGGAAGCCGAGGCCCGCCCCGATCAGCGCCGCGCAGAACACCGCCAGCTCGCCCGAGCCCGGAACGGGATGCAATTGGAGGTAATCGGCGAAGATGCGATTGCCGACCAGATAGGCAATCAACGCGAAGACGCCCGCCGTGATGATGGTCGGCACGATGGCGAGCCCGTCCAACCCGTCGGTCAGGTTGACCGCGTTCGACGAGCCCATCAGCACGAACATGCCCCAGATCGGGAAGAACCAGCCGAGCCGGGGCGCCACGTCCTTGAACACCGGCACGGCGAGCGCGTCGCCCAGCACGTTGTCGGTCGTGCGCATCACCCAGTACGCCGCCGCCACGCCGATCACCGCCTGCACGAGCAGCTTGACCCGCCCGGGCACGCCGCGGTGATTGCGCTTCGAGAGCTTCAGGTAGTCGTCGGCGAAGCCGAGCAGGCCGTAGCCCAGCGTGACCAGTATCGCCGCCCAGACATACTGGTTGCGCAGATCGACCCAGAGCACGGTTGCGATCAGCCAGGCGACCAGGATCAAGACTCCGCCCATGGTGGGCGTGCCCTGCTTCTCCAGGATGTGGCGCTCCGGCCCGTCGGCCCGGATCGGCTGGCCTTGGCGCTGCTTCAGGCGCAGCCAGCGGATCAGCGCCGGGCCGAGGATGAAGCTCACGACCAGCGCCGTCATGCACGCCGCGCCCGAGCGGAACGTGATGTAGCGGAACAGGTTGAACAGGGCGAAATGGCTCGCGAAGGGCTGGGACAGATCGTACAGCATCAGGCGGTCTCCATCGTCGGGTCTAGCATGGAGACGACCAACCGCATCCGGCTGCCGAGGCTACCTTTGACCAGAACCACGTCGCCCGCTCGTAGGACGTCGGCGACGATTCCCGCTAGGGTCGCGGCGTCATTCGCGTGCGCGCCGCGCCGCGCCAGAGGCAACGCGTCGTGCAAGCCGCGCATGAGTGTTCCGCAGGTGAACACGACATCCGCCGCCGCCGCATCCGGGGCAAGCGCCCTGTGCTCGGCCGGGCCATGCGCGCCGAGTTCCAGCATGTCACCCAGGACGGCGATCCGCCGCGTGCCTGGTTGCATGGCGAGAACGGAAAGCGCGGCGCGCATCGAGGCGGCGTTGGCGTTGTAGCTCTCATCGATCAGCACGGCGTTGCCGCCCGGAACGGCAATGGACCGCCGCACGCCTCGCCCGGCAACCGGGGCAAAGCCGGCCAACCCGCGCGCCGCTCGCTGAATGTCCGCGCCCAGCGCCTCGGCGGCGGCGAGCGCGGCCAGCGCGTTCATCGCCATGTGTTGTCCCGGCGCGGGCAGGCGCAGACGCACCACCTGGCCGCCAACGCGGATCGCGAGGTCACTGCCGTCGGCATCCGCGCGCGCTTCGATCAGCCGCGCGTCCGCCTCCGGCGCCGCTCCGAACGTCACCACGCGCGCTTCGCCCGCCTCGGCGCGCAGCAGCGGAAGATGAGGAGAGTCAGCGGGCAGCACGGCGACGCCACCCGGCTCCAGGCCGCGCAGGATCGACGCCTTCTCGCGCGCGATTGCCTCGACGCTGCCCAGGTTGCCGACATGTGCCGCTGCTATCGCCGTGATCACCGCGACATGTGGACCCGCAAGACGGGCGAGTGGTGCGATCTCGCCCGGCTGATTCATGCCGATCTCGGCGACGCAGAACCGCGCGTCCTCGGGCAAGCGCGCCAAGGTGAGCGGCACGCCCCAATGGTTGTTGTGGGACGCGACCGCCGCGTGGGTGCGCGCCTGCGCGGCGAGCGCGGCGCGCAGCATCTCCTTGGTCGTGGTCTTGCCGACGCTGCCGGTGATCGCGGCGAGCCGCCCGGTGAAGCGCGCGCGCCCGGCGGCACCGAGGCGGGTCAGGCCAGCCAAGGTGTCGTCCACGCGGAGCGTGGGGCCGGGCGCGCCGGCATGGACCATGGCGCCCGCCGCGCCGCGGGCGAGCGCGTCGGCGACATGCGCGTGACCGTCGCCACGCTCGCCGCGCAGGGCGATGAACAGATCGCCCGGCGCGATGGTGCGGGTGTCGATCGAGATGCCTGTCACATCGAACGGCGCGGAGAGGGTACCGCGCGTGGCTTCGGCGAGCGCGGCGGTGGTCCAGAGGGGAGTCATTGCCGCGTCTCCACCTCTCCCGCGAGCGGGAGAGGCGAATGGAACAGCCGGCGCACCACGCCCGCATCATCGAACGGGATCACCTCGCCGCCGATTATCTGACCCTGCTCGTGACCCTTGCCGGCGATGGCCAGCACATCGCCGGGCGCGAGGCCATTCATCGCCTCCTCGATCGCCCGCGCCCGGTCGCCGATCTCGCGCGCGCCGGGGCACGCGGCGAGGATGGCGGCGCGGATCGCGGCCGGGGATTCGCCGCGCGGATTGTCGTCGGTCACGATCACCACATCGGCGGCGCGAGCAGCGGCGCCCATCAACGGGCGCTTGCCCGGATCGCGGTCGCCCCCGGCGCCGAAGACCAGATGCAGGCGGCCCGCCGTGTGCGGACGCAGAGCGCGGACCAGGCGCTCCAGCGCATCCGGCGTGTGCGCGTAATCGACATAGACGCACGCGCCGTTGGGCAGCACCGCCGCGCGCTCCATCCGCCCCCGCACACCGACCAGGCACGGGAGGCGGTCGAGCGCATCATCCTCGCCCAGAGCCATGGCCAGCGCCGCCGCCAGCAGCGCGTTCTCCGCCTGGAACCGGCCGGGCAGCTTCAAGGGAATCTTCCGCCGCGCGCCGTCGGCCTCGACCTCCAGCTCCTGCCCGTCCGGACGGGGCCGCGCGTCGCGCAGCCGCACATCGCCCCCCTCGCCCACGGTGCGCAGGTCGATCCGGCGCCGCGCCGCGATGGCGCGCAGCGCCTCGAGCGTCACAGGGTCCATATCGGCATTGGCGACGGCCGGGGCGCCACGCGGCAGCAACGAGTCGAACAGGCGCAGCTTCGCGGCCCGGTACGCGGCCTCTGTGGCGTGGTAATCGAGATGGTCGCGGGTGAAATTGCTGAACCCGGCGGCGGCGAGCCGCACCCCGTCCAACCGGAACTGGTGCAACCCGTGCGAGGACGCCTCCATCGCGGCCCGCCGCACCCCGGCGCGAGCCAGGGCCGCGAGCGTCGCGGCGAGCGTCACCGGATCGGGCGTGGTGAGGCCCGGTCCAGGCGGAAAGCCGGGCGCGTTCAGGCCGAGCGTGCCAAGGCTTGCCGCGCAATGGCCGCGCATCGCCCAAATCTGGCGCAGGAATTCCACCGTGCTGGTCTTGCCGTTGGTGCCGGTGATGGCGACCACCTGCTCGGGCTGCGGCCCGGCGAACAGGGCGGCGAACTGCGCGAGCCGCCGACGTGGCTCGGGGTCGGCCAGCAGAGGGCGCGGCGGCACCCCG
>DATFDN010000428.1:0-6867 GCA_035252035.1 Acetobacteraceae bacterium
TTGTGGCGGAGCAGATCCACCGGGTACTGGTCGGCGACGTCGTAGAAGCTGGGATCGCCATAAGGCAGATAGTCGTGACTGCCATCGCCCATGGACGTGGAGAGGCCGAATTCCGTCCCGTGGACAATCTGGCCTGTTGGACTGTTAAGATCCACCAGGACGGCATTGGGAGACGGGTTTTGAGCCATGATTTCACCTCGCTTCGGTCCGCACCGCGCAGTCCGTTACGAGTGTGTTCTCACAATTTCGTGAACCCGAGCAAGATAATACGGCGTGAAAACGTTATATGAACAAATCGAAATGTTTGTGGCGGCAATGCGGAGAAGAGCGCGCCAGCATGATATTTCTTATGTAACTTTCTGGTCGGGCACGAGGATAGGGCGGAGAAGCGCAGCGCATTCCGCCGCAAGTCCCCTACGTCGATGGGTGGCGGGATACGCTGCGCTATCCCGCCCTACGCCACCGCTTCGCTACTGGCCGACGTGAATGGTCACGCCGCCATTGCTGAACAGGGCGTCCGCCTTGGTCAGCGCGGCATGGCCGTCATAAGTGACTTGGTTCACATAGAGGTTGCGGTCCTTGCCGGGACCGCCATAAGCGTCGTTGATGAAATCGATCTCCACGTTGTGCGCTCCGGCGCCCCAGGCGCCCGTGAAGGTGAAGCCCTGCGTCTTGCCGGCGCTATGCAGCGCGGTAACGGACTGCGCCGCCCCAAGCTGCTTGCCGTCCATCTTCACGATGAACTGTGCATTACCCTGGTAGGCATCTTCCGACAGCGCCAAGGTGAGCTGGTCAGGCGGCACCGTCGAGGCTGGAACCGGGCTGGTCGCGGTGCCGGGGCCTGGCGACCAGGTGTCGCTCGGCCTCGATTTGCTCCACCACAGATGATCGGCGTTCTCCTGCCAGATCAGGCCCTTTTCGTAGGCCAACTCAATCACGTTGGCGGATTGCCCGTCGGGCGCGCCGTTCACCGCCACCTGCCCATTCACGATCGACCAGGCATTGCCGCTCGCGTCCGTGATGGAACCGCCCCTGGCGGCAGTGATCACCGTGTTGTCCGGAGAGGGCTTCGCACCTGAAGGCGATCCCGATGGCGGCCCGGACGAAGATCCCGACGGCGCGGAGGTGTTGTTCCAGTCCGGATTGGCCGCACCACCCGTGTAAGGGTTCGAGTCATAGGCCCGAACGTAATCGATCTTCATGGCCGCGGTCTCGCCGGGATTCGGCGCGCCCATCCACGAGCCGGGCGTGCCGGACAGCGTATCAAGCAGCATGTACATCGGCTGGTGCCAGTCCGACGGCGTGGCGACCTGCGCCATCTGCTTTCCGTCGAAATACCAGGTGACGGTGTTCGCCTCCCAATCCACCGCGTAAACGTGGTAGCCTTGCGAGGCGTTGGGAATGGTGGCCCACTGCGGCGTGGCGTTGTCGCCGCCGCTGCCATTGGAGCTGTGGGCGGTCATCACCAGCGTCGTCGGATCGTTGCCGAGCACCTCCTCGACATCCAGCTCCGGCGGCCAGGAGCCGTTCGAGGGCAGCAGCCAGAATGCCGAATTCAAGCCGGCCGCCGCCGGCAGTTCAGCCCGCATCTCGAAGTAGCCGTATTCCTGGGCAAAGGACTGCTTCGTTGTAAGCTGCCCGGAAATGAATGAGCGCCCGCCGACATCGGACGGATTGACGTCCGCGGGCGTCGGCTTGAAGGCGATGCCGAGGACGCCGTTCTGCGCCGAATACGGGTTCGCGTCCGGCTGCGATGTCGGGCCGTAGCCCGGATTGGCGAGCCAGGACGTCATGGTGCTGTCGGCAAATCCGTTCGGGCTCCAGGAATAGGCGGGCTGCCATGTCCCGCTGCTCCCGCTCCATAAGCTCAGGCTGTTGAACTCGTCATCGAACGTCAGCTTCGCCACGATTCACCTCGCTCCGGGGCCGCGCCGTGCGGTCCGTTGCGAAAGTGTTCTCACTTAGCCTCGATCCGGGCAAGATAATACGCTGTGAAAACGTTGCCCGCCCAAGTTAACCTGTTCGGCAGAGGTTCTTTATTAACACTGTGAACGGATCGCGGTCAGCGAGACGGTGGATTGGATGCCTGATCAAGAATGCTGCGCAGCCGGGAAGCGAGCGCGTCGAGTGCGAAGGGCTTTGTCATCAGCTCCATGCCGGGCTGGAGGAATCCATTCGCGACAGTCGCATTCTCGGCATAGCCGGTCATGAACAAAGTCTTAAGCTCCGGACGGCGTTCGCGCGCTTTCTTGGCCAGTTCCCATCCGTTGATGCCGGGCAGGCCGACGTCCGTGACCAGCAGGTCGATCGGCTCGGCCGATTGCAGGATGCTGAGGGCCGACGGACCATCCGCCGCCTCCATCGCGCGATGGCCCAGCTCGTCCAGGACATCGAGCACAAGGGCCCGCACCACGGGCTCGTCCTCCACGACCAGCACCGTTCTTCTGTGCTCCGCGCGCAGCGCCTCTATCGTTTTCGAAATCCCCCTGTCCGGCGAATCGATGGCGCGGAGGCGCGGCAGGTAGAGCTTGACCGTCGTGCCCTGGCCCGGCTCGCTATAGATTTTGCAGAAACCTTTGGATTGCCGGGCAAAGCCGTAGAGCATCGACAATCCAAGGCCGGTACCCGCGCCGAATGGCTTGGTTGTAAAGAATGGCTCGAACGCACGGCCGGCCACCTCTTGAGCCATGCCGGTGCCGGTGTCCGTGACGGCGATGCAGACATACTGCCCCGGCTCGATGTCGCGCTGACGCGCGGCGTAGGCGTGATCGAGGTGCGCGTTGCCGGTCTCGATGGTAAGCGTGCCGCCGTCGGGCATGGCGTCGCGCGCATTCAGCGCGAGATTGAGCAGCCCGCTTTCCAACTGATGCGGGTCGCAGAATGTCAGCCACAGGCCCCCGGCCGTGACGATCTCCACCCGGATCGCTTCTCCCAATGTGCGGCGCAGCATCTCCTCCATCGACCGCACCAGCCGATTCGCGTCCACCGGCTTGGGGTCAAGCGGCTGGCGGCGGGCGAAGGCAAGCAGGCGGTGCGTTAGGGTCGCGGCACGTTGGGCGGAGACGGACGCCGCATTGATGTAGCGATCCAGCGCGTCCAGCCGGCCTTGCGCCAGCCTCACGCGCATCAGCTCCAAATTGCCGCTGATGCCGGTGAGCAGGTTGTTGAAGTCATGCGCGATGCCGCCCGTCAATTGGCCGATCGCCTCCATCTTCGCCGCCTGGCGCAACGCCTCCTCGGCATGGCGCAGCACCTCCTGCTGCTCCTTCTCCGCGGTCACGTCGCGGGCGACGCAATAGGTCAGGCCGTGGCGGGGCACCGCGTTCCAGGAAAACCATCGGTACTCGCCGTTCCGCGCGCGCAGCCGGTTCTCGAAGCGCAGCGTTGTGCCGCCCGCACCCAAGCGCTCGACCTCCGCGCGGGTTCGCGCGCGATCATCCGGGTGGACCAGCCAATCAGAGGTGCGCCCGAGCAGCTCCTGTTCCGACCAGCCGAGCAAGGTGGTCCAGGCCGGACTGGCACGCAGCCAACGCCCGTCCCCGTCGGCGATCAAGAAGGGATCGTGCGACAGGTTCCAGATATCGTCGCGCTCGCGCGTCCGCTCGGCGATTTGCGCCTCGAGGTGATCGGTCAGCTCGCGCAGAGCAGCCTCGCGCCGCCTCTCAAGGGTGATGTCGCGCACCTCGATGATCGTGCCGGTGGCGCGCGACGCCTCGTCGCGGATCGGGCTCGCGCTGAACGCGACCGGGTAGAAATGTCCGTCCTTGTGAACGAACACCTCCTCGCCCCGCGTGCCGCTGCGCTCCGGGAGCGCGCGGTGGATCGGGCACTCGGCGAGTGGATAGGGGCTGCCATCGGGCCGCGTGTGGTGGAGGACGTCATGCAGCGCGCGCCCCCGGATCTCAGGGAGCGCGTACCCAGTGAGCTTCTCGGCCGCGGCGTTCATGTAGGTGCAGTGCATGTGCGAATCGACCAGGAAGATCGCGACGGTGGCGTTGTCGAGCACGGCGTTGAGGCGGCGCTCGGTCTCGCGATGCGCTCGCTCCGCTTCCTCGAACAGCGCACGGAAATCGACCCGAGCGTGCGCCACGCCGTCCGCCAGGGCTGGCTCGGCACCCTCCTCCTCGGATTGCGGGGGTTCTCCCACGGTCATCGCCGGGCTGTAACCGCTCGGAAGACGGAGCGTTCCCGCTGATTTTACCGTGCGGCGGAAGATCGGGACGCTGTCACCCGCCAGACGCGGTCGCCCACGTCATCGGCGACGAGCAAGGCCCCGTGCTGGTCAAGCGCCACGCCGACCGGGCGGCCGCGCGCATCGCCATCCGCACCGATGAAGCCGGTGAGCACATCGCTGGGCATTCCCGCCGGACGCCCACCCGCGAACGGGACAAAGACCACCTTGTAGCCGCTGCGCGGGCGGCGGTTCCACGAGCCATGCTCGCCGATGAAGCCCCCGCTGGTGAAGCGCGCCGGCAGCGCGCCACTCCGGCCGAAGGCGAAGCCAAGCGGGGCGACATGCGTCCCGAGCGCGTAGTCGGGCACGATCGCGCGCGCGGCAAGATCGGGGCGGGGCGGCTTCACGCGAGGATCGAGATGAGGGCCGAAATAGCTGTAGGGCCAGCCATAGAAGCCGCCGTCGCGCACGGATGTCAAGTAATCGGGAACCAGGTCGCTGCCGAGTCCGTCGCGCTCGTTCACTACGGTCCAGAGCACCCCCGTGGTCGGCTCCCAGCCCAAGCCGTTGGGGTTGCGCAAGCCCGAGGCCAGCATCCTGGTCCGTCCCGTGCGCAAGTCGATTTCCCAGATCGCGGCGCGGCCCGCCTCCACCGCCAGGCCATTCTCGCCGGCGTTGCTGTTGGAGCCGACGGTGACATAGAGGCGCTGCCCATCGGGACTCGCGATCAGGTTCTTGGTCCAGTGATGGTTGATCGGTCCGGCCGGCAAGTCGGCGATCCGCACGCCAGGCGCGGTGATCCGCGTCTGTCCGGGCCGATAGGGGAACCGAAGCACCGCGTCGGTGTCGGCGACGTAGAGATCATCGCCGATGAGCGCCATGCCGAAGGGGGAGTTCAGGCCCTCAAGGAAAATCGAGCGGCTCTCGGCCGCGCCGCCCGCGTCGAGCCCGCGCAGCAAGGTGATGCGATTGGCGCTTGGCACGCCGGCGCCGGCCCGGCGCGTAACCAGCTTCGTGATCCAGCCCCGGATTCCGGTGTTGTCCTTGGGCTTCGGGGGGGCATTGGTCTCGGCCACGAGCACGTCGTTGTTGGGCAGCACGTAGATCCAGCGCGGATGATCGAGGCCGGCGGCGTATTCCGTAACCTTGAGATCGGGCGCCGCGATCGGGGTCGCTCCGGCGGGCCAGCCTTTGGCGGGGGCGATGTTGACGGTGGGAAACAAGGTTTCGTGCGGCGGGGGGAGCGTGGGGTTGGGACCGACCCCCGCCGAGAAGGGAAAGCTCGCCCGGTCTCCGCATCCCGACAGGAGCGGGAGCGTGAGGAGGAGGGGTAACAGAACGCGCGCTCGGGAAAGCCGGACATCGACTCCCTCTCCGCTCCTTGAGGGCAGAGAGGGAGCGATGCTTCCGCGCGCGGGGGCTCTGGCCGAGATGCGTGAACGCTCCACCCGTTCCGAGTGGAGGGCAATGTCAACAGGACTGCCGATGCTCATGCGTGCGATTTAGCCTCGAACGCTGGGCGAGCGAAATCCGCGTCATGCGTTTCCAGGTCGCGCAGGATCGGGCACTCCGGCCGGTGATCGCCGTGGCACGCGTCCGCCAGCTCCTGCAACGCGTCGCGCATCGCGGTCAGCTCGGCGATCCGCCGGCCCAGCTCGGCCACGTGCGCGAGCGCCACCTCCTTCACCGCCCGGCTGGGCTGTCCGCCTTGCCAGAGGGCCACCAGGGTGCGGATGCGCTCCACCGGAAAGCCGAACGCACGCGCCCTGTGGATGAAGCGCAGCGTGTTGACATCGGCCTCGGCGTAGAGGCGGTAGCCTGCCCCGGTCCGGCCGGCGCGCGGGATCAGGCCGATGCTCTCGTAATAGCGAATCATCTTCGCGGACACGCCGGACGCCTTCGCGGCCTCGCCGATGGTCATGGCTATCCCTCCCTCGCCGCTGGCCTCCAGGCACGGAGGAACAGTGCATTGGCGAGCACCGAGACGCTGCTGAGCGCCATCGCCGCGCCCGCCACCACCGGGCTCAGCAAGCCGCACGCCGCAAGGGGGATGCCGATGACGTTGTAGGCGAAGGCCCAGAACAGGCCTTGGCGGATCTTGCGGTAGGTGCGCCGCGAGACATCGATCGCACCCGCGACCAGGGAGGGGTCCGCGCGCATCAGCGTAACCCCCGCCGCGCTCATCGCCACGTCGGTCCCCGTGGCCATGGCGATGCCGATGTCGGCGGCGGCGAGAGCGGGCGCGTCGTTGATCCCGTCGCCCACCATGGCGACGACCTCGCCCTGACGGCGCAGGCGGGCCACGGACTCCGCCTTTTCCTCGGGGAGAACCTCCGCGACCACCGCGTCGATGCCGAGCTGCCGCGCGGTCTGCTCGGCGGCCAGCCTCGAATCGCCGGTCAGCATCACGCTCCTTATGCCGCGCGCCCGCAGCAGGGCGATGGCGTCCCGCGCCGAGGGCCTCACCGTGTCGCCGAAGGCCAGCACACCCAGTACACGCCGCTCTGGCGCCGTCTCCGCGAGCCAAGACAGGGTGTGGTCCCGCGCGCCCGGCCCCGGCGGCTCGGCGGCGATGCCGCTCTCGGCCAGCAGGCGCCAATTGCCGAGAACGAGATGCCGCGCGCCGACGCGACCCGACACGCCGCGCCCGGCGTGCGCGCGGAAGCCCTCGACCGGCAGGGGGGCGAGGCTAA
>DATFDN010000429.1:0-8393 GCA_035252035.1 Acetobacteraceae bacterium
CCCGCTCGCCCGCCGCTTCGGCCCTGCTTTGCTGCTCCGGCTGGATCAGGCGTTCGGCCGCGCGCCGGAGCCGATCACGCCGATCCTGCCGCCCGAGGCCGTCCAGCATCGGATGCACTTCGTCGAGCCGCTGCTGACCGCGAACGTCTTCGCGACCGTGATCGACACCCTGGCCGATGCGGTCTGCGCGACACTCGCCGAGAGAGAGCTCGGCGCGCGGCAGCTCGATCTGACGTTCGAGCGCGTGGATGGCAGGGTGCAGGTGCTGCACGCCGGCCTTGCCTGCCCGGCGCGCGCGCCCCGTCACCTCGCGCGCTTGCTGGTCGAGCGGCTGGAGATGGTTGACCCCGGCCTGGGGGTGGAAGCGATGCTCCTGGTCGCCTCGCGAACCGAGAGGCTGGCGCCGGCCCAGGCCGGAATGTTCGCCGAGAGCGTGCTCGTCGGAGGCGGAACCGCCGGAGACGTGAATTACGCCCTTGGGCAGGAGTTTAGAGCGCCCGCCGACATCGCCGCCCTGGTGGACCGGCTGCAAATCCGCTTCGGCGCTGGCCGGGTCTATCGGATGGAGCCGGTGGAGAGCGATGTGCCGGAACGCGCGGCCCGGCGCGTGCCGGCGCTTGCTCCACTTGGGCCGCTTCTCGCCTGGCCGGCGCTGCCCCGCCCGCCACGCCTGCTGCTTTATCCCCAGCCTATCCAGGCGCTGTCAGTCCTGCCCGACCATCCGCCCGCTATTTTCATCTGGCGCCGCGTCCGCCACCGTGTCCGCCGCGCCGATGGCCCCGAGCGCATCAGCGGGGAATGGTGGCGCAGCGAACGCGAGGTGGCGGCAGTGCGCGACTACTGGGCGGTGGAAGATGAGGGCGGGCGCCGCTTCTGGCTCTATCGCAGCGGCGACGGAATCGATCCCGCCACCGGCGACCTGTCCTGGTTTCTGCACGGTCTGTTCTGAGGGCGCTCAGCCGGCTGGCAACGCCGATGCATCGCCATCAGCACGCTGCTTCTTCAGTCAGCTTGAATTCTCGCTCTGGGCGGGCGGCAAATCCTCTTGAGAATGCAGGTGGTCGGCTCGGATTTCGCCGCTATCGGAACGATTTGGCAATGCTCCTCCAGCCGCTCACAACACGAGAAGGAGAAAACCGGTGGCGAAGAGAGCCACGGTCCAGACCAGGTCGAGATTGATCCAGCCCCGCCGCAGGAAGCTGACGCCGATCCATTCATAGACCGCGATCGCGATCACGCCGGTCACGGCCAGCATCGCCGCCGTGTGCAAGCCCACGGCCGCAAATGGAACCAATGGCGGGCCGGGGGCGGCGATCCCCCGCGCCGGGCCAGCCGAGAGGCAGAGCGGGATCAGCGCCGGCAGCGCCATCAGGCCTGCCCCGTGCGCCCCGGCCATTAGGAAAGACCACAGAACCAGTCCCGCGGCCCCGGTTTGCATCCCAACCCGCACGCGGTGGCGGGAGCCGTAGAGAAGCCGATAGGCCGCCCAGCCGAGTAACGCGGCGCCAGCCATGACGCGGAGCTGTGTCGGCTGGATGACGATGCCCGCCGTCACCACCATCACCACGACGATTGCGACCGCCAGTGCATGGCCGAGGGCGATCGGGACCAGCGACCACAGGACCACAGCCCGGCTCCGGCGATGCAGGCCGAGGGCGGCCGCAAACAGCCAGCCCATCGCCGGATTGAGCCCATGATACGCGCCAAGCCCAGCGAGAACGAGCCAGGGCCAGGAACCGCTCATTCGATCAGCCGGCGGGGCGCCCCCACATCAAGGGTAGCAATACGAATCCGAGGAGGCGTCGCCGCCCTGGAGGCGGATCTGATGCGGCAAGTAGCCCGCCGGCCAGTCGAGGAAGAAGTCGGGATCGAGTTCGATCCCGCCCTCGGGCCTGGCATTGACCTTCACCATCCAGCCCTTCATCCCCTCCGGATAGAACTGCGGATCGATTGTGCCGTAAAGCGAGTTCGTGAAGTACATCCGCCGCCCGTCGCGGCTGGCCTCGACCATCTGCGGGCCGCCTAGGAGAGGTCCGTTGCCCCTGGGATGCGGCGCCCGCGAGACGATGCCGCCGATCCGCACCTTGCCGGTGAGCTTCGGATTGAACGGATCGGTGACATCGTACTGGTGAAAGTCCCCGGTCCCCCAGCAGGACACGTAAAGGTGCCTGTCATCGACGGAGAGATCGATGTCCGTCACCAGCGGCGGGCACGCCTTGAAGCCCTTGAGCAGGGGCGGAAGCTGGTCGGGTTCGGCGGGCTCCGCCGGGATACTGATGACCTTTCTCACCGCCCATCTGTCGCCGTCGCGGTACCAGGTCCAGATCGATGAGGAGAGATCCTCAAGGCTGAGAACGCAGTTCACGAAGCCATAAGGCTTGGTCGGATCGTGCGCGGGCCTGAGCTCGAAGACGAGTTGGTGCTGCGCGCCGAAGTCGATCTCTTGGAGGTGCCGGCGCTTGTGCATGTCCCAGAAATGCAGCCTGCGGCCATACTTGCTGCCAAGCAGGAGCTCGGGCACGAGCCCGTCCTCGATCATGTCCGGCGTGCCCCACTCGCTCGTTACGATCGTGTCGTAACCGAGGTGCCACCACATGTCGTAGGCGAATTGCTGTGGCCCGCGATCCACTTCCCAGCGGCCACGCACCTCGAAGGTTTCATGGTCCATCAGGAAGACGCCGCCCGGTCCCTTCCCCTCCGCGTTGCCGAGTGCACTCACGTAAATCCCTTCCGGCCCGCAATGCACGGTATGGGGACGGGTGTAGCCGGTCCGGTCGGCAAGCTCCTCAGGCTCGATGACCTTCACGACTTTGGGGTTGCGGGGGTCCGGCTTGGTATCGATGACGTGGATGCGCGAGGAGCGCAGGCCCGGCACGATCAGGTAGCGCCGCTCGACATGGGGATGCGGCGCATTCGGGCATAGGCACGAGCTGCACGCGTTCCAGCCGAAATGATGCAGCTCATCCCCGGTCGCCGACATTTCGACCTGGCCAACAATCTGGGCGTAGCTCGGCGATGCCGGGTCGAGATCGACGACGGCCATCACGTCCTTGCGCTTGCGCTCAGGGTCGAAGCTCACGACATAGGCAAGCTTTTCGGCGGGAGCGCGGGCCGCCATGCGCGGCGACGGATAGAAGGTTGGATCGGGTGTCCAGGTGGGCATGACATGCCTTCCCGCTCGTCTCCCATGCCTTGTACCATTCACTCCTTGCCAAGCCAATGCGAGGCGCGCTCTGCCAGAGGTCGCCCTTCCCCGCGTCCTTGATCCGGGGGTATTCAGGCAGGCAATGAGAACATCTGTTCCTGCCGCGCCCTACGCTGAGCTGCACGTCACCTCCAACTACTCCTTCCTGCGCGGCGCGAGCCATGTGGAGGAGCTGTTGTTGCAGGCGAGGGCGCTCGGCCTGCCCGCGCTCGGCCTCACCGACCGCAACACGCTCGCCGGCATGGCGCGGGCGCACCAGCGCGCGGGTGAGGTGGGAGTGCGCCTGGTCGTCGGCTGCCGGCTCGATATGGCGGACGGGATCTCGGTCCTGGCCTACCCCACCGACCGGTCCGCTTATGCCCGGCTCTGCCGGCTGCTCACGCTGGGCAAGGGGCGGGCGGGCAAGGGCGCCTGTCACCTGACCTGGGGCGACCTCGCCGCCCATGGCGAGGGGCTGCTCGCGGTCCTGCTGCCGGACGAGGCCGGCGCCGGGCTGGACTCGCGGCTGGATAGGCTGCATAGGCTGCGCGCCGAGTTTCGCGACCGCGCCTATCTGGCGCTCACCCTGCGCCGCCGGCCGGGCGAGGCGGTGCGACTGCGCCGTCTCGCCGACCTCGCCCGCGCCGCGCGCGTGCCTACCGTCGCGACCGGAGACGTGCTTTATCACGTCCCGCAGCGGCGCATTCTTCAGGACGTCCTCACCTGCATCCGCGAGGGCTGCACGATCGACGAAGCTGGGTTCCGCCGCGAACGCTCCGCCGATCGCCACCTGCACGCCCCGGCGGAGGTGGCCCGCCGCTTCGCCGCCTATCCGGATGCCGTCGCCCGCACCTTGGAGATCGTCGCGCGCTGCCCTTTCTCGCTCGCCGAGCTGCGCTACCAGTACCCCGACGAGATCGACGACCCGGCGCTGACCCCGCAGCAGACCTTGGAGCATCTGGTCTGGGAGAACGCCCCCGCGCGCTATCCCGACGGCGTGCCTGAGAATATCGCCGCCCAGCTTCGCCACGAGCTGCGCCTGATCGACGGGCTGGCCTACGCCCCCTACTTCCTGACCGTCCATAGCATCGTCCGCTACGCGCGTGACGCCGGCATCCTCTGCCAAGGGCGTGGCAGCGCGGCCAATTCCGTCGTCTGCTATGTGCTCGGCATCACTGCCATCGACCCGGTGCGCGCGGGGCTGCTGTTCGAGCGGTTCGTCTCCACCGCGCGCCGGGAGCCGCCCGACATCGACGTGGATTTCGAGCACGAGCGGCGCGAGGAGGTGATCCAGTGGGTCTATGACCGCTACGGGCGCGATCGTGCCGCCCTGTGCGCCACCGTCATCCGCTACCGCGCGCGCGGCGCGGTGCGCGATGTGGGAAAGGCGATGGGCCTGCCCAAGGATGTGACGGGGGCGCTGGCCGCCCAGGTCTGGGGCTGGTCCGAGGAGGGTGTGGCGGAGGAGCACGCCGCCGCGCTGGGCCTCGATCTCGGCGATCGGCGCCTGCGCCTGACGCTGGCGCTCGCCCGCGCGCTGATCGGCTTTCCCCGCCACCTGTCTCAGCACCCTGGCGGCTTCGTGCTGACCCGCGACCGGCTGGACGCGCTGGTGCCGATCGAGCCCGCCGCCATGGCGGATCGGCAGGTGATCGAGTGGGACAAGGACGACATCGACGCGCTGCACTTCATGAAGGTCGATGTGCTGGGCCTCGGGATGCTGGGCTGCCTGCGCCGCGCCTTCGAGCTGCTGGAGGCGCATCGCGCCCTCCGGCTCGACCTCGCCGCCATCCCGGCCGAGGACGAAGCGACCTTCGCCATGATCCGCCGCGCCGACACGCTCGGCGTGTTCCAGATCGAGAGCCAGGCGCAGATGGCGATGCTGCCGCGCTTGGCGCCGCGCCGCTTCTACGACCTGGTGATCGAGGTCGCGATCGTCCGCCCCGGCCCGATCCAGGGCGACATGGTCCATCCCTACCTGCGAAGGCGCGAGGGCAGGGAGCCGGTCGCCTATCCAACACCGGAGCTGGAGCGCGTCCTCGGCAAGACGCTCGGCGTGCCGCTGTTCCAGGAACAGGCGATGCGGGTCGCCATCGCCTGCGCAGGCTTCACCCCCGCCGAGGCCGACGCGCTGCGCCGGTCGATGGCGACGTTCAAGTTCACTGGCGGGGTCTCGCACTTCAAGGACAAGCTGATCGCGGGCATGACCGCGCGCGGTTATGCGCGCGACTTCGCCGAGCGCACCTTCGGCCAGATCGAGGGCTTCGGCAGCTACGGTTTTCCCGAGAGCCACGCCGCCAGCTTCGCGCTCCTCGCCTACGCCTCGTCATGGGTGAAGTGCCACCATCCGGACGTGTTCTGCTGCGCGCTGCTGAATGCCCAGCCGATGGGCTTCTACGCCCCGGCGCAGATCGTGCGCGACGCGCGAGAGCATGGCGTGGAGGTGCGCCCGGTCTCGGTCAACCAGAGCCGCTGGGATTGCACGCTGGAGGAAGCAGCGGGCAAACGATACGCGGTGCGGCTCGGACTGCGCATGGTCAAGGGCCTGGCGAACGCGCACGGCGCGGCGATTGCGGCGCGGCGCGGCTCCCTATGCGTCGGTCACGGATCTATTCCAGCGTGCCCAAGTGCCCGCGCCGGCGCTGGAGCGCCTGGCCGAGGCGGATGCGCTCGCCTGCCTGGGTCTGGAGCGCCGGCAGGCGCTCTGGGCAGTGCGCGGCCTCGCCAAGCCGCTGCCGCTGTTTGATGGGCCGCCGGCCGAGCCCCCGGTCGCGCTGGCGCCTATGACCGAGGACGGCGCGGTGGTGGAGGACTACCACAGCACGGGGCTGAGCCTGCGGCGCCATCCCGTCGCGTTCCTGCGCGCGGATCTACAGACGCGCGGCATGACCACGTGTGCCGCGCTGGCCCGCGCGCGCGACGGGCGCCCCCTCTGCGTGGCCGGGCTGGTGCTGGTGCGCCAGAGGCCCGGCTCGGCCAAGGGCGTGACGTTCCTCACCATCGAAGACGAGACCGGGACCGCCAACCTGATCGTCTGGCCGAGCGTCTTCGAGCGCCAGCGCCGGGTGGTCCTGACCGTCGGCATGATCGCCTGCCACGGAAGCGTGCAGCGCGAGGGCAGTGTGATCCACGTCGTCACCCACTGGCTGGAGGATCTATCGGCGCTCTTGCGCCAGGTCGGGCAGGATGGGCGGGAGATCGAGGTGCCGACGCGGGATTTCCGGTAGTAGGGCCGCATTGGACCCCGCCTATCAAGTCTGCTAGGAAGGTTTGGGACCGTGCATCGCGTTCAGGTCCGGTGGCAGAGTGGTGATGCAGCGGACTGCAAATCCGCGAATGTGGGTTCGATTCCCGCCCGGACCTCCATGCTCCCAGCGCCAAGCTGGACGCCCGACTGGCGGCGCGTCTCCTTACGGCGACCGAGCTTGCCCCCATACCCACGCTGCGCGCTCCAGACGCAGCATAGGGGACACCAATCGTCGGCACCGAAGCTGGCCGCTCCATGCCCACCACCCTTGCAATCCGCCGCGATCCGCTCGGAATGTGTGGTGATGGAATCCAGCCCTGACCCCCTGCCATACCCTCCCCCACGCCCTTCACTGGCATCGGCACACCGCCTCGCGCGCTACGCGCGGCTCTACGATCTGCGCGGGCGTCGGCAAGTCATCTTCCTCCTAGGTGGAGCGGTCATCGGGCTTGCCGGCGTGGCGATGGCGCTGGGGGCGAACGCGGCCCAGGACGTGTTCGATCG
Organism: Acetobacteraceae bacterium; assembly: GCA_035252035.1. Classification (GTDB taxonomy): domain Bacteria; phylum Pseudomonadota; class Alphaproteobacteria; order Acetobacterales; family Acetobacteraceae; genus DATFDN01. The sequence goes on from DATFDN010000429.1 coordinate 6,936, forward strand.
CCTTCTGGCCCGCGCCCCGCTCGCGCCGCTCGTGGTGACGCCGCTGGGCTTCGCGCTGCTCTCCTGGATCACGCGGCGCTTCGTGCCGAATGCGGAGGGCAGCGGCATCCCGCAGGCGATCGCCGCGCGCAAGCTCTGGAGTCGGGCGGAGCGCGCCAAGCTCGTCTCGCTCTGGATCGACGTGAACAAAATCCTGCTGACTCTGGCGGGGCTGGTCATCGGCGCCTCGATCGGGCGCGAGGGTCCGACAGTCCAGGTCGGCGCCTCCATCATGTTCGTGATCGGGCGGCTCTCGCCCGCGCGCCAGCCGGGGCTGATTCTGGCCGGCGCCTCGGCGGGGGTCGCGGCGGCCTTCAACACCCCGCTGGCCGGCGTGATCTTCGGCATCGAGGAGATGAGCCGCGCCTTCGACGAACGCGCCAACGGCCTGATCATCGGCGGGGTGATCGCGGCGGGGATCGTCTCGATCACCATACTTGGCAACTACACCTATTTCGGCGTGACCACTGCATCCGTGGGCGGCGCGGCCGGATGGGCGATGGTGCCGATCTGCGGCGTGGTGGGCGGGCTCGCGGGCGGCCTGTTCAGCCGCATCCTGGTCGAGGTCGGGCGTGGGCTGCCGGGCGCCATTGGGCCAGCCGTCCGCCGACACCGCACCCTGTTCGCGCTCGGCTGCGGCCTGATAGTCGCTCTATGCGGGCTTGGCTCCGGCGGCACCGTGTTCGGCACCGGATATGGTCAGGTCCGGGAGCTGATCGAGCACGGCACGCCCCTGCCGCTCTCCTTCGGGCCGCTGAAGCTGCTGGCCACGGCTGCATCCTCCGTCGCCGGTATTCCAGGGGGACTGTTCTCGCCCTCGATGGCGGTCGGCGCCGGCATTGGCTACGACCTATGGCGCCTGCTGGCAGAGGCACTCGGCACGCCGCCCGGTGCGGTGGTGATGCTCGGCATGGTGGGCTACTTCGCGGGCGTGGTGCAGGCGCCGATCACCGCCTTCGCCATCGTCGCGGAGATGACGGCCGATCACGACATGATCGTGCCGCTGATGGCGAGTGCGCTGATCGCGAGCAGTGTCTCCAAGCTGATCTGCCCGGAGGGCGTCTATCAGATCCTGGCGCGCAACTATGTGCGCCTGTTCGCGCCGGAGGCCAGCACGCCCGCGCCTGGCGCGGCCAGCGCCGTGACGCCGCTGGCCGCGTCCAAGCCCTGAACCCCAGGAGCCTGCCGATGACGTGGACCGTCCTGTATCCCGAAAAGCTCTACCCCGATGACAGCGTCGAGCGGCGCATCTTCGGGCCGGGGGTGCGGGTGCTCATGCGCGACACGCAGCGCCTTTCAGAGCTTTCCGAGGAGGATTGCGCGCGCGCCGACGGGTTGATGATCATGCGTCAGCGCGTCTATGGCGCCGATTTCGCCCGCTTCGGCCGGCTGCGCTGCGTGGTGCGGATGGGGGTAGGC
>DATFDN010000430.1:0-7375 GCA_035252035.1 Acetobacteraceae bacterium
CGAGCACCACCGCTATCCGGATGGGGCGGTGCTGTTCCTCGGCACGATGTTCGCGCCCATCCAGGACCGCGACGCGCCAGGCCAGGGCTTTACCCACAAGCGGGGCGACATCGTGACAATCGCCACGCCGAAGCTGGGGCGGCTGGTGAACCGGATGCGGCTGACGGCGGAGTGCGAGGCGTGGAGGTTCGGAGCTGCGGCGTTGATGCGGAGCTTGGCGCGGCGGGGGGTGTTGTAGGCCCCCGTGATATCTTCTCCTAGGGGGAGGCGGCTCAGAAGACAGCTGATATCAGAGCGCGATGAAAGTGTTGAGTTTCGCGCGGACGAGTTGCGCGACCCCAGGCGGCACGGCAGAGCCTGCGTACTGGATGGGCCGAGCTTGCGTGTCGATGCTGTGGATGTGACTGGTCAGGATCTCGCCGGCGATCGGCAAGCCTGACGGCAGAACGGCGCTCGTGGGGAACGGCCGAACGCGCGACGTGATCGGGCAGACGACGGCCAAGCCGGTGTTCCCGGTGAAGGCGGAAGGAGAGACCACGAGAGCCGGCCGGCGGCCGGACTGCTCCCGGCCCTTGGTCGGGTCGAAGTCGGTCCAGATCAGATCGCCAGCGCCGGGTACGTAAGATGAGCCGGTCATTCCTCGACAATCTCGCGGCCGACATCCCCTCCCCAATCAAAGGCGCAGATATTCCAAAGATATCCTCATTTGGCGCGGTGCGTGCCTCCCGTCAATGCGGTCGGCCACAAACGGCGCTCCCTCTGGCCGGGCGGTCTATCCCGCGACCTGTTCGGGAACCTTACCGGGATCATCACGTTCAGCGTGGATGAAAACCATCCTCCCTGTCGGGTTGGTTGTCATTGGCTTGACCGTGGGCCAAAGGGTTCGCGCGGCCGACTGGACGCAGGTGTGCGCGAGCGTGGGCCATTTCGCCAGCCTCGTGGCGGTGCAACGCGATCAGTCGGTGCCAGCGAACACGGCGGTGGGCACCGCGCGCCGGATACTGAACCAGCCCGGAATGATCACCGACGAGGTCGGCAACGAGATTGCTCGCCAGGTCTACGAGACGCCGCGACGGTCGCCCGCCCAAGAGGAGGCTGCGCTGCGGACGGAGTGCCTGACTCCGGCGGGCGGCGAGCCTTCACCCGCAGCCTCTCATCACCCGCACGTCGTGGCGCTTGCGCCCATCGAACTGAACGCCGGTCCCAATTACATCGCGAATTTCGCGCCAGACGGTCGCGGCGCAGTCGTCACGCTGGCATGGCATGACGATGGCGGCGGGCATGGCCATGACGTTTTCACCGTCACGGTCGCCGGGGCCGGACCCGTGACGATGCCCGGCGGCAGCGATGCGGTTCGGGATGATCCGAATCACGACAGCGACATGCTGCGCAGCGTGCGCTTCGCGCGCGGGCGGGTTGATGGCGCCGAGGCCACGCTGCTGCTGACCGCCACCCGCCAGTCCGGGAGCGGGCCAACCCCGACCCGCTATCGGGTGTTCCGGCTCGCCCGGCAAGGCGACACATATGGCTTCGTGCCAGTGCTGTCCGAGCAACTCCCCGCCTCGTGCAACGCTGACATGGCGCTCAGCGTGGCGGCTGGCTTGCCGGTGCGTCGTTCCTATCGGGGCGCCGCCACTGCCAACGGTTGTCCAAAGGACTCTCAGATCGCTCGACAGGAGTAAGCGCATGTTGAAGACCCTCGCCATTGCCAGCGTCTTGCTGTTGCCCTCTCTCGCCTGCGCCAAGAACCAGCCGAGCGCTCAGCCGGCGCAGCAGGGCGAAGCCTCGTACTTCAACGGGGGCCAAAGCGGCCATACCGAGACCAAGAGCGGCGCGCCGGTGGACGCGTACGGCAGCAACACGGCGGCGTCGCGCAACTTGCCACTCGGAAGCACGGCCAAAGTCACCAACGAGCGGACCGGCCAATCAACGGATGTGACAATCACCGATCGCGGGCCGACGCGCCCGGACCGGGTGATCGACCTCTCGCACAAGGCGGCTGGAGAGATCGGCATGACCAAATCCGGGACTGCGCCGGTGACGGTGCAGCCCACCAAGCCTTGACGAATGGCCGCTCTGGGCGACTTGCGCCGTGCTGCTTGAGGATGCTTTCCAAACCCAGATCTGAGGCGGTGCAATCATCTGCGCAGCCAATTCTCGATCAGAAGCCCAGGCACGCGCCCAAACTCGTTCTCATTGTCGGTGACGAGCGCGTAGCCCAGAGCCTGGACTTGCGCGGCGATCAGCAGATCGTTGGGACCAATAAGCCGGCCCGCTCGCTCCAACTCGGCGCGCAAGGCGCCATAAGCCGCATCGGCCGGTGCCTCGAACGGTACGACCTCGAGCACGCTGAGCACCGCCTCAAGTTACCAGGTCAGCCGCGCAGACCCCTTCTTGGCCGCACCGTAACGCAGTTCCGCCGCGACAATGATGCTGGTGCAGATCCGATCCTCTCCGACATCAGCGACATGCTGGGCGATCCGACCCTGCGGGCGACGAACCAGGTCGGAGACGACGTTGGTGTCCAGGAGATAGCGTGCCTTAGAGCTCGACCGGCTCATGCGGCAGCTCATCGATGGGCGGGAAATCCTCCTCGAGCGATCGCAAGGTGGCGAGCCTAGCCAGAAGGGATCGTGGGGGCGCAGGTTCTACGATGAGCCGCTCACCGTCCTTGCGGAGAACGGCATCCTCTCCCGGTAGCTCAAACTCGCGCGGGATTCGGAGGGCCTGATTCCGCCCGTTCCTGAATAGCTTGACATGACGCTCCCGGACCGCGCTCGGCATAGGCCAGACCACCGAATGCTGCAAGAACGCCCTGCCGCCACCTGATCGCATGTTCCAGGGCCGCCGAGGCGCAGCCCGGTTGCGGTGGTGTGCCGGGGGCGCCAACCTGCGCTCGCCGCCATGACGAGCGATCCGCCACGCGCCGCGCCGCGTACAAATACAATGCTGTCGGAATGCATCGTCGCGGTGGCGCGAACGGGAGACCTCGCTGCCTTCACGACCCTGTTCCTTCATTTCGCGCCGAGGTTGAAAACTTACTTCGTTCGGCTGGGGTCGAACCAGGGGGCGGCCGAAGACCTGGCCCAGGAGACTTTGCTGGCCGTCTGGAGAAAGGCCGCCTTGTTCGACCCTAACAAGGCAGGAGCTTCGACTTGGATCTTCACGATCGCGCGCAACCTGCAACTTGACGTTGTCCGGAAGGAACGTCTCATTCCCGGCAATGACATCGCGCCCGCCTCGCCGCCCGAGGATCGATCGCCGAGCGCGGAAGAAGCCTTCATCTCCTCCGAACGGGAGGACCGCCTCCACCGGGCCTTGCACGCCTTGCATCCGGACCTGACGAGGCTCCTGCTGCTCTGGGGCTTCCAGGACAAGTCACACAGCCAGATCGAGCGCGAGCTTGGCATTCCGATCGGGACCGTGAAGTCGCGCTTGCGGCGGGCCTTGGCTCTGTTGCGCGCGAGCCTGGAGGGGTGTCGTGACGCCTGAGCCTGCCATCCGGCACCACCCGAGCGAGCCCACGCTGCTGGCGCACGCCACGGGTCGCCTTGGATTGGCCGGCAGACTCGTCATCGAAGCCCACCTCGCCGTCTGTCCGGAGTGCCGCCGCTCGGTTCGCCTCATGGAGGCAGTGGGAGGTCTGTTGCTCGACGCCCTGCCCCCGTCCCCACTCGCCTCGGGAGCGCTGGAGCGCGCCATGGCGCGGCTTGGCGAGACACCTCCCGACACGCGGCCCCAGGCGGCACCGCCCGTCTCGCAGCACACCGGTTCCATCACGCTTCCGCCCCCGCTCGAAGGGCTGCCGGTCGGGCGCCTGCGCTGGCTCGGTTCCGGTATCTTGCATACCGTGCTGTTGCGTGCTTCGGGACGCTCGACATTGCACCTCCTGCAAGTCCGGCCAGGGGTCTCACTGCCGCGCCATGCCCATCGTGGTACGGAGCTAACCTACGTGATCGCGGGTGCCTTCGAGGACGAAATCGGCCATTTTGGCCCCGGCGATCTGGCCGAGGTCGAGGCGGAGGTCAGGCACCGGCCGGTCGCCGTGGGTCCGGTGGACTGCATTTGCCTGCTCGCGACCAGCGGCCGCCTGCGCTTCACCAGCACGCTCTATCGCCTGATACAGCCTTTCATTTCGTTTTAGAGCGGTTCCAGGTTGAGCGCGTTCCCGAGCCGTCTCACCCCGCCCCTACCCCGCCCCCTGCTCCGCCTGCGGCTGCTCGAACAGCGCCGCCATATCGAACCCCGGCTCCTCCGCCTCCGCCTCGGCGCCCACGGCCTGGCCGCGCGCCTGGCGCTCCGCCTCCTCCTGGCTGCGCGCGACGTTCACCGTCACCTCGATCGACACCTCGGGGTGCAGCACCACGCGCACTGGATGCAGACCGAGCGTCTTGATCGGGCGATCGAGCACCACCTGTTGGCGGTCGATGGACAACCCGCTCTCGGTGACAGCTTGCGCGATGTCGCGCGGCGAGACCGAGCCATAGAGCCCGCCCGCGTCGCCCGCCTGGCGGATGATGACGACGGACAGGCCCCCGACGCGCTCGGCGATCCGCTCGGCCTCCTCGCGGCGCCTCAGGTTCTGCGCCTCCAACTGGGCGCGCTGCGCCTCGAACCGCTCCCGGTTCTCCTTGGTGGCGCGGGTCGCCTTCCTCTGCGGCAGCAGGTAGTTGCGCGCGTAGCCGGGGCGGACCTTCACGATGTCGCCCATCTGGCCCAGGTGCTCGACCCGCTGCAACAGGATCAGCTCGACGGATGCCATGCCAGCGTCTCCTCAGACGACCACGTAGGGCAGCAACGCCAGGAAGCGCGCGCGCTTGATCGCCACCGCCAGCTCCCGCTGCTTCTTGGCGGAAACGGCGGTGATCCGGCTCGGCACGATCTTCCCGCGCTCCGAGAGGAAGCGCGACAGCAGGCGCACGTCCTTGTAGTCGATCTTCGGCGCGTTGGGGCCGGAGAACGGGCAGGACTTGCGCCGGCGATAGAAGGGGCGGCGCGCGCCAACGGCGGTGCGGCGCGCGGCCGGGTTGATCTCGGTGGTTTCGGACATGGCTCTATTCCTCTAGGGGGGACCGCAGATCGTCGCGGAACTCGTCGCGCGCGCGGAATTCCTCGCGGTCGTCATAGGGGCTGCGGCGGCGGCCGCTGTCGAAGCGCCCAGCCGGGCGCGGACCACGGAAGGTGCGGTCGCGGTCATCGGACTTGCGGCTCAGGATCGCGGACGGCGCCTCGTCGATGGCGTCAACGCGCAGGGTCTGGAATCGGATCACGTCCTCGTTGATGCGCAACTGCCGCTCCATCTCGGTGATGAAGGTCGGCTTCGCCTCAAGCCCGAGCAGGATGTAGTGGCCCTTGCGGTTCTTCTTGACGCGGTAGGCCAGGGACCGCAGTCCCCAGTACTCGCGCTTGCGGACCGCGCCGCCATCGGCTTCGAGCTGCCCGGCGATCTGGTCGGCGATGGCCTCGACCTGCTGCTGCGTGACATCATTGCGCGCGATCAGCACGCATTCATAAAGCGGCATCCGGATCTCCCTTCGGCTGGAGGCCCGCGCCAATGCGGGCATAGCCGGGAGCGGTGCCGTCGCCCCCGGCAGGGAAGCCGGGGCGTTAAGCACGGATCGGCCTGGAACGCAACCCGGCCGGAGACGTGCCTTGGTTCGGATGCCGGCTTCCGACCCAAAGCCGATCCCGGCTTCGAGTTCGTGCCGCTGAGGCGGCAGCGCGCTAATGTCGGGTAATGTCATCTTCGCCCATCACCCTTCGGCGTCTCGGTCCTACTGACGTTCCGCTCCTTCGCAAACTGAACACGCTGTTCGGCGAGGCATTTGGCGACCGCGAGACGTATGAAGGTGAGCCACCGACCGACTCCTACCTGGAAGGTCTGCTCCGGAAGGAGAATGTGATCGCGGTCGTGGCGATGGCGGGCGAGCACATCCTGGGCGGGTTCGTCGCCTATGAGCTCGACAAATTCGAAAGAGCGCGGCGCGAGATCTACATCTACGACCTTGCCGTCGGCGCGGAACATCGGCGGCGGCACATCGCAACCGACCTGATCGAGTGTCTGCGCCATATCGCCGCACAGCGCGGTGCCTGGGTCGTCTATGTTCAAGCCGATCCCGGCGATGACCCTGCCATTGCGCTCTATGGGAAGCTTGGAAGTCGTGAGGAGGTATTGCATTTCGACATCAGGGTCGAACCACCGCCTTGCTAGGTCCGCTCCCCACCAGTTGTGGAAAATTCAAGCCGAGACACCACGCGCCCGGACATCATTTGACAGTCCCCCGCCCCCCCGCTACCTCGCCGGCCCAGACCTCCCCATCCCGACAGGACACCACCCGCTCATGCCGGTCCACGCGTTCGTCTTCCCAGGCCAGGGCAGCCAATCCGTCGGCATGGGCCGCGACATCGCCGCCGCCTTCGGCCCGGCGCGGGAAGTGTTCGAGGAGGTGGACGACACGCTCGGCCGGAAGCTCTCCAAGCTGATGTTCGAGGGACCGGGCGAGGAGCTGACGCTGACCGAGAACGCCCAGCCGGCGCTGATGGCGATGTCGCTCGCGGTGCTGCGGGTGATGGAGGCCGAGGGCGGGTTCCGGCTGCGCGAGAAGGCGGTGGTGGTCGCCGGGCATTCCCTCGGCGAGTACAGCGCGCTCGCCGCCGCCGGCGCCTTCACGGTCGCCGAGGCCGCGCGGCTGCTGCGGCTGCGCGGCCGGGCCATGCAGCGCGCGGTGGCGCCGGGCGAGGGCGCGATGGCGGCGCTGATCGGCGTGGAGATGGAGGCCGCCCAGGCGATCTGCGACGAGGCCGCCCCGGTCCCCGACAGCGAGACCAATGAGCGCCAGGTTGTCGAGCCCGCCAACGACAATGGCGGGGGCCAGGTGGTCATCTCCGGGCACCGCGCGGCGGTCGAGCGGGCGGTGGAGATCGCCAAGGCGCGCGGCCTGCGCCGGGCCATGCTGCTGCCGGTCTCGGCGCCCTTCCATTGCGCGCTGATGGCCCCGGCGGCGGAGGCGATGGCGGAGGCCCTTGAGGCGAGCCCGCCCGCCCCGCCGGTCGTTCCGGTGATTACCAATGTCTCCGCCGCCAAGGCGACCGATCCCGCCCAGATTCGCGACCTGCTGATCCGTCAGGTGACGGCGACGGTGCGCTGGCGCGAAAGCGTGGAGGCGATGACCGCGCTCGGCGTGGACAGCTTCCTCGAACTCGGCGCGGGCAAGGTGCTCTCCGGCCTGGTCCGCCGCGTCGCCCCGGACGCCGCCGCCCTCTCCGCCGCCACGCCGGCCGAGATCGAGGCGGCCCTGAAGGTTCTGGTCTAGGGAGCGGACACATGTTCCGTCTGGACGGCAAGACGGCCCTTGTCACCGGCGCCTCGGGCGGG
>DATFDN010000431.1:0-4753 GCA_035252035.1 Acetobacteraceae bacterium
GTGGCGGTGCCGGCGCCCTCGGAATGGGACGCGTCGCAAGTCGCGCAGGCGCTGTTCCTCGCGCGCGCCGAACTCAGCGTCCGCTTCGTTTCTGGGTTGAACACGCCGGCCGAACGCCTGGCCGCGCTGCTGGCGGGCGATGTCGATCTCGCCTTCGTGCCGCTCGACCGGGTGCTCGATCCGGGCAGTTCCGCCCGGCTGCGCGTGCTTGCGATATCCAGCCCGGCGCGCGTTGCGCAGATGCCGGCGGTGCCCAGTCTGCGCGAAGCGGGTCTCGATATCGCCGTGGGTGCCTGGCGCGCGCTGGCGCTCCCGGTGCGAAGCGCGCACCCGGTGCGGGAACAGCTCGGCACGGCGCTCCGGACCGTCATGGAGAACCCCCGGCTCCGCGCCGAGTTGACCGACGCGGGCCTCGCGCCCTCCTGGCTCGGCCCGGACGAGTCGGCGCGCGCGCTGCTCGCCGAGTACCGCGAGGCGGGGACGCTGTTCGCGTCCCTTGGCGTGAGCGTGCGGAAGGAGATCTTGGGGCTGGGAAGGGGGTAGAATTCCCTACCGAATCGCTCTCACTTCCCGCTCGGGACCATGCGCACACCAGCGCCACCGGATGGCTTTCTGTCGCGAATACGGACATTCACCGGCCTCGGCACCTCGACCCAGGAGGTGGAGGACGGTGGAATCCCATATTTCATCAATGAATTCTGGACCGCCGGGCAACGCCAGGCGCACAGCCTCCACGAGATCAGCTACCGCGCGTGCTTCAAGCCCCAACTCCCGGCATTCTTCATCAGCCGCCTGACCGCGCCCGGCGACGCGGTGCATGATCCCTTCATGGGGCGTGGAACAACGCCGGTCCAGGCGGCGCTGATGGGTCGCACGCCAGTCGGCAACGACATCAATCCGTTGTCGGTCCTGCTGACACGCCCCCGGCTCGCGCCGCCAACGATGGCCCAGGTGGCGAACCGGCTCCGAAGCGTTCCTTGGGAGAGGGGAGAGATCGAGCGCGCGGATCTCCTCGTCTTCTACCACCCGGATACGCTGCGCCAGATTTGCGCCCTGCGGCGCTGGCTGCTGGATCGCGCGCCCTTGGACAGGTCCGACCCCGATCCTGTGGATGATTGGATTCGGATGGTCGCCCTGAACCGGCTGACCGGGCACTCGCCGGGCTTCTTCTCGGTCTACACGTTGCCGCCCAATCAGGCGGTCGGCGTCGAGTCGCAGGTGAGGATCAACGCCAACAGGAATCAGGTTCCCCCGTTCCGGGATGTGGCGGCGATCATCAACAAGAAGACGCGGAGCCTGTTGAGGGACGGGGGGATGCCCCACCATCCGCCCGCCAGCCTGGGCATCGGTCCCGCCCATGCCTCGGCGTTCGTCCCCGACGCCAGCGTGTCCCTGGTCGTCACCTCGCCGCCGTTCCTGGATATCGTCCAGTACGCCGCCGACAACTGGTTGCGGTGCTGGTTCGCCGGGATCGATGTGGACACCGTCGCTGTGGGGATGCATCGAACCGAAGCGGCATGGACGGAGATGGTCCGCGCGACCTTGACCGAGCTGGCGCGCATCGTCCGTCCGGGCGGGCACATCGCCTTCGAGGTCGGAGAGGTGCGCAACGGCACGGTCCTGCTGGAGCGCCTGGTCTGGCGGGCCGCCGAGGGGCTGCCCTACGAGCGGCGGGCGGTGCTGGTGAACCAGCAGGAATTCACCAAAACCGCGAATTGCTGGGGGGTGGGCAACAACACGGGCGGCACCAACACCAACCGCATCGTCATGCTCAGGCGAATGCCCTCGGATTAGAGAAGAAGTCTTTTACGTGCAGTCCGCCACCCGAGGGTTGGCATGATGCGTCACTTCATCCGCTCCTCCTCCCCGATCAGGTGCAACGGCTCCTCCCCCATCAACGCGCGGCGGCAATTGGCGAGCGCGCCGTGCAGCCCGGCGTCGCGCGAGCCGCCCTGCGCCGAGTTGTGCGGCGAACCGATCACGTTCGGCAGATCAAGGAACGGGTGATCCATGCGGAACGTGCCGTGCCGCACCGGCTCGACCCACCATGCGTCGATGCAGGCGGTGAAGCGCGGATGCGCGCGCAGATAGTCATAGAGCGCCTGCTCCACGATGATCTCGCCGCGCGCGAGGTTCACCAGGATGGCATCCTCCTTCATGCGGGCAAGCTCCGCGGCGCCGACCAAATCGATCGTGGCGCGGGTCAGCGGCGCACAGATCACTAGCACGTCGGACGCCGCGAGCAGTTCGTTGAGCCGGTCCGGCGTGCCGATCCAGTCCACCGCGTCATCGGCCTGGCCGCGCCGGTTGATCGCGTGGACCCGCATCCCGATCCCGCGCGCGAGCCGCGCCATCGCCCGGCCGATGCCGCCATGGCCGAAGATGCCGCACACCCCGCCCGCCAGCATCCGGTTCGGCGTGAACTGGTTGAACGCGCCGCGCGCGAGATGGGCGTGCTCCACCAGCAGGCGCTTCGCGGCCGCCAGCGCCATCGCCAGCCCATGCTCGGCCATCGAGTCGGCATAAGCCCCGCCATTGGTCGCCATTGGCACGTCCGGGAGCTGAGAGAGCGGGATGTGGTCCACCCCGGCGGTCATGAATTGCAGCAGGCGCAGATTGCCGAGCAGCGCGGCCTCTCCGGGGCGCAACTCCCGCGCGATGTCGCGCGCCAGCAGCACGGTGGCGGCGCGCAGGGCCGCCTGCCGCGCCGGCGGGTCCAGATCGGCGAGGTAGGCGATGTCGGCTTGTCCCGCCGCCTCGGCAACCAAGGCGCGCTGGCCGGGATCGAGAGGGAGGCCGATCACGAGAAGCGGGGCGTTCATGACGTGTCTCCTGCCTGCGCGGCCAGGGATGCTATTTCCAAGTGCGACTTCAGGAGGGCCAAGGGCGGCTTCAGCGGTGCGGCCCATGCGCCGCTGGCTTGCGTCCGCGCACGTGGAGGAACAGCGGGGCCGTGCGCGTGTCGGCGACGGCCGGCTCCGCCCGCGCGGTCGCCTCGTCGGCGCACGGCTCGCCCAAGCGCTCCAGCACGAATCCGGCCGCCACGACCAGGTTGAGCCAGGTGCTCAGCGTGCGGTGGAAGCGTGGCTCCTGGAACGGCGCGACACGGGCGCGCTCCTCTGGCGGGGTGGTGCTGAACCACCAGCGGTCCACCCGGCCGTCTATGACATCGAAATACCCGGCAACCTCGATCGCGCGCACTGTCCCAGTGCCGTCCGACTCGCGCAGCACGCGCCTGTGCGGCGGCACGAAGCACGGGTGGAGGATGGAGAACTGTAGGAAGCCGCCGGGCCGCAGCACTCGGTGTATCTCGGCCAGGGCCGGCGTCTGCTCCGGCATGTCCATCAGCGACATGAAGGCAGTCGCGAAGTCAAACGCCTCGTCGGCGAACGGCACGCGGGCCGCGTCGGCGCGGACGTACTTGATGCCGAGCGGCTCCTCCCTCTCCGCCTCGCGCGCGTGGCGGAGAAAGGTGGGCGAGGTGTCGAGGGCCGCCATGCGTGCGCCGCGCCGAGCAAGCTGGCGCGTGTTGCCGCCCTCGCCGCAGCCGATGTCGAGGCCGCGCAGCCCGGCGATGGGCGGCAGCATGGCCAGGAAGGCTGGCGTGTTCACCAGGTCTCGGTACACGTCGAGCCCGGCCCGCGCGTGCCGCGTCCAGGTCTCGGCGTTCGCCTCCCAACAGGCTGCCGCTTCGGCTCGGGTCATGGCCATCGAATGCCTAGCCTGCTCCATAAACGGTCGGAAAGGTGACGCCGCACCAGTTGGCTACCCTTCCATGCTGTCACTCAGGCCGCTACGTTGTCCATACTCCGCGAACCGAGGTGCCCTCATGGATGACGATGCCCCCACGGCCGATGTCTTGCTCGATCTCGACCGGCGCCATTTGGTGCATCCGCTGCACCACCCGAGCGAGCAGGCGCGGATCTTCGTCGAAGGGCGGGGAGCGATGCTGCGCACCGCCGATGGGCGCGAGTACATCGATGGTCTTTCGGCTTTGTGGAATGTCAATGCCGGCCATGGCCGCGCGGAGCTGGCGGAGGCGGCGGCGCGGCAGATGGAGCGGCTCGCCTACGCCTCGGCCTATGCCGGGTTCTCCAACGAGCCGGCGATCCGGCTCGCCGAGCGGCTCGTGGGCATCGCCTATCCAAGCTCGGCCTCGGTCTACTTCACCACGGGGGGCGCGGAGGCGAACGAGAGCGCGTTCAAGACCGCGCGCTATTTCTGGAAGCGGATGGGCAAGCCGGGGAAGGTGAAGATCATCTCCCGCCAGTTCGGCTACCATGGCGTCACGCTCGCGGCGATGAGCGCGACCAGCTTGCCGGGCTATCACGCGATGTTCGGCCCGCTCGTGCCGGAGTTCCTGCAAGTGGCGCCGCCCTATCCGTATCGCTGGCCGGGCAACGGCGACGCGGGCATCGGCGCGGCCGAGGCGGTGGAGCAGGCGATCGAGGCGAACGGCGCGGACACGATCGCCGCGGTGATCGCCGAGCCGGTCATGGGCGCGGGCGGGGTGATCGTTCCGCCCGACACCTATTTCCCGCGCCTGCGCGAAATCTGCGACCGCCATGACGTGCTGCTGATCGCCGACGAGGTCATCACCGGGTTCGGGCGCACCGGGCGCTGGTTCGCGCTCGGCCGCTGGGGCGTCGAGCCGGACATCGTGAGCTTCGCCAAGGGTGTCACCAGCGGCTACCTGCCACTAGGCGGCATCATCCTATCGCAAAAAGTGCATCGCGCGCTGGAGGACGCGCCG
>DATFDN010000432.1:0-5946 GCA_035252035.1 Acetobacteraceae bacterium
GGCCAAGCCGGGCGGCGGGGGCGCGACTGGCGTCGCCGCCGACTCCTGCAATAGGCCCAAAGCCTCCGCCTCGGCTGGCAGAACCAGCACCGTGCCGTCGGCCAGGATCGTCTCTTCCGCCTGAAGCGTGCGCAGGAACCGGTAAAAGCCGGCGTACCGGCTGGCCGCCTCGGCATAGATGCGGGAGGCTTCCGCGTCACCCTCGGCCCGCGTCCGCTGCGACTGATTCCAGGATCGCGCGTCGAGTTCGACCTTCTCGCGATCCGCGGCGGCGATCATCCGCTTCGCGTCGAGTTCGCCCTCCGAGCGGTACTTCATGGCGATCCGCCCGCGTTCCGCGCGCATCCGCTCGAAGACGCTTTGCCGGTTCTGCTCCGGCAAGGAGAGGGAACGGATGCTGACCTCGGCCACATCGATCCCAAGATCCGAGCGCACGGCATCACCTACCCGGTCGCGGATCTCGGCGACGAGGGTCTGGCCCCAGTCCGCTCTCCCTCCCACGGAGACCAGGGCTGAAAACGGGTGACGGCCCATAACCGCCCCGATCTCGCTCAGGGCAACGTCGGCCAGGGCTGTTTCGGCCTGAGCGCGGTTCCCGAGCTTGCTCAGGAAGCGCACGGGATCGGCGACGCGCCAGGCGATCAGGCTGCGGATCACGACATTCTTCTTGTCCGCCGTCAGATATTCCGCCTCTGGCGGCGCGAGGAGCAGCAGCCGCCGGTCGAGCCGCCGCACGCCGTCGATCGGCAGCGTCGCGTACAGGCCCGGCGCATCGACCACCCGGACCACGCCGCCGAATCGCGTCACGACGGCGCGTTCCGACACGTCAACGACGAACAAGCTGGCGGCGAGCGCCCACGCCGCAGCCACGGCGAGCGCCGGCAAGACGATCCAACGCAGCCGCCTCGGCCTTGATCCGCCGATCGTTGGCATCATCCACGGGATGTCCGCCCCGGCGTTCACTTGCCGTCCTGACGGAATGGATGGGAGAGCCACATATCGACGTCGCGCACCACATCGGCACCGGGGGTGATGATCTTCTGGGCGCCCGCCAACGCCGCTTCCGCCGCCTCCAGCCGCAGGCGGAATTTCGTGAGTTCCGGCGCCCGCTCATAGCTCCGCAGCCGGACCAGGAAACCCGCCGCCTCGCCATTCGCGTGGCTGATCCGCTCGTTCTTGAAGCCAACCGCCTGCTCGATCATGGCGGCGGCGTCCCCCCTGCTCTGGTTCACCTTCTCGATCGCGAACGTCTCCGCCCGGTCGATGGTGCGGAGCTTGTCTTCCTGGGCGCTGGCAACGTCGCGAAACGCGTCATGCACCGCGTCGGGGGGATGGACATAGAGCAGGCGAACCGACACCACCTCGATGCCCGAGCCGCATCGGTCCAGAACCTCTTGCATCGCCCGCGCGACTTGGCCTTCAAGCTGGCTGCGCGCGGTCGTGTAGATGTCGTCGATGCCGCTGGTGGCGACCGCGGCACGGAGCGCGGCCAGAGCGGTGCTGCGCACCAGCGCCGGTGGATCTTTCACGCGATAGGCGAAGGCAAGCGCGTCCTTGACCCGATAGTGCAAGGTGAAACGGAGGTCGATCAGGTTCTGGTCGCCAGTGAGGAAAAATGATGGCTCCGGCGCCGCCTCCCTGCGGAACACCAAGCCGCCGCTCTTCAGGGCCGCCGGCGTACCAAACATCAGGTCTTGGCGCGGCGCCCCTTTGAGCGCCAGCTCGGCCGTCGGGACGGGCTGCGGTCCGAACTCCATCCGCCGGGTACCGTCGCGATCGACGACGCGACCCGAGGCGAATGGCCACGGGAGCCGCGCATGGAGTCCGGGCTGGAGATCTGATGCGGTGATGCGTCCAAACCGGGACACGATGCCCACCTCGCCGGGTTGGACCTCGAATAAGCCGCTGCCGAGGTAGAGCAGTGCCACCACGGCAAAAGCAGCGACGCGAGCGCCCGAAGCCGTGACCGAAATGCCAGTCAGGCGGGCAAGCCGCGCATTGAGCCACGTCCACTCCAGCGGCACTGGAGCGCGGCACAGACTTCGCAACAGCAGCCCAAGAAAGACCAGCGCGCCGGCGACCTTGACGGGCTGCGGCACCAGTTCGGCCCCGCTGCCGAAGGTCGCGTGCGGATTGATTCCCCACGTGTGATAAACCCAGTTGAGCGCGAGCCCAGCCAGGATCGCAACGGCCGCCGTGACTCCGACATAGAGCGCCACGACCCGGCGGCCGAGGAAGCGCAGCAAGGCAACGAGGCCGCCGAGGTTCGTCGCTGGACCCGTCAGCAGGAAAACCAGCGCGGCGCCCGGACTGAGCCCCTTCAGCACCAAGGCCGCGGCGACCGGCGTTGAGGAGGAGGCGCAGGTGTAGATCGGGATGCCAAGCACCACCATCGCCAGCAGGGAAGCGATCCCACCGCCGAGATATCCCTGGACCCACGCCACCGGCACCACCGCGCTCACGATCGCCGACAGCACGATGCCGAGCGCGAGCCAGTGGCTCGTCTCATCCAGCAAGTCAAAGGCGGATTGGCCAATGCGGCGAAGCGTGCCAACGACCGCGCCTGTCCTCTCGGTCGCGCCGGTGCGCGCGGCGCATGGATCGTCGCAGATAAAGCGGCGAGGCACGCCTGGCCAGCTTGTGTGGTCATGCACGCGGCAGGCCATCGCGGCCGAAGGCGCGCGTGTCGCGTCGGACTCGGCCGGTCGCGCCGGCCGGCCGAGCAGGTTGACCAGGATGCCGGAGGCGATCGCGGCGACCACGCCGGCAACAGGACGAAACACGGTCAGAATCGGATCAGTGAGCGAATAGCTAAGGGCGATCGAGTCCAGTCCGGTTTCCGGTGTCGCGACGAGGAACGCGACGGTCGCGCCATCGGTCGCGCCCATACGGCGCAAGCCAAGCGCCGTCGGGAGCACGCCGCAGGAGCACAGCGGAAACGGCACGCCGAGAACCGAGGCCCACAGCACCGAGCGCACCCGGCCGCTGCCGATATACCGCGCGAACAATCCCGCCGGAACCAAGGTGGCGAGAGCACCCGCCAGCGCGAAGCCGACCAGCAGAAAAACCGATGCATCTTCCAGGACGGACCAGCTTTCCCGCAAGACGTGCAGCAAGAAATTCAGCATTGATCTCTCTGCAAGAGATGTCGGAACGCCCTCGGCGGAGCTTTCCGGCCAACCAAAGCACCCAGTTTCCGAGCGCGCGCCCGCTACACCTCTCCCGCTTGCGGGAGAGGTCGCGGCGCGCTTGCGCGGCGGGTGAGGGGAGCGCGGGCAAGCCCCTCACCCGGCTCGCTCCGCTCGCCGACCTCTCCCGCGAGCGGGAGAGGTGACGCGGCGGTTCGCGGATCGCAATTCAGTCCACTCCGAACACGCCCTAATGCGGAAGGTAGCGCTTATCGACTCCGCAGGCGACGGAAAATTGCGGATCGACGACATTGGCGACCTTCACCACCCCGGCCTCGCCCACCAGCTCGTACGCGTCGAGCTTGTCGTAGCCGTAGTCCTCCATGAGCCAGTTCACCAGGTCGCTGCACGCGAGCCGGAGCGCATCCATGAGCGGACGGGTGCTGCCAATGGACATCAATACCGTGTCGTTCTCCAACCTTGGCCAGGCGATCTTCTTGCCCTTGACGACATTGACGGTGAACGTCACGTCGAACGAGGTCTCGATGGCCGCGCCGGCGACCTCCCCATCGCCCTGGGCCGCGTGGCCGTCGCCGATCATGAACAGGGCGCCCGGCTCGAAGACCGGGAAATACATCGTGACGCCCTCGACGACGTCCCTGAAATCCATGTTGGCGCCATAGACTCCGGGCACGAGCGAGCTGATGCACTCCTTGCCGGGCGGCGCGGTGCCGATCGTGCCGAAGAACGGACGGATCGGAACCTCGACCTTGCCGATCTTGCTGTTCGGCATGTCCAGCACCGCGACCTTCCTGCCGGGGTCAAGCTGCCAGATGAAGAGATGGTCCGGCAGCGGGTCGGTGATCATCGCGGTCTTGTACTCCGGCGAGAGCGCGCCGAAGCGCGGAATGGACCCGCCCCATCCCCAGCTCCGGTTCAGTGCGATCTTGTCGAGACGCACCTGTAACGTGT
Organism: Acetobacteraceae bacterium; assembly: GCA_035252035.1. Classification (GTDB taxonomy): domain Bacteria; phylum Pseudomonadota; class Alphaproteobacteria; order Acetobacterales; family Acetobacteraceae; genus DATFDN01. The sequence goes on from DATFDN010000432.1 coordinate 4,101, forward strand.
CGCCGGGCTCGGCGCCTTCGACGTAGAAGGGGCCGGTCTGCGGGTTGACCTTGGTGAGATCGAGCTTGGGAGCCAAGGTCTTGTCGGAGGGCGAGAATGCGTCATTCGACGCGTCGCGGGTCCGGGTGGACACCGTGTCGCCCGACTTGATGCGCATGACCGGCTGGTGGGCATAGCAGTAGGTGAACTTCACGTTGTCGCCGGGATCGTACTGCACCTGCGCCGCGGTCGCCCCTTTCGCATGGATCAGGGCTGCCAAGGCTATGGGCAGCACGGCGAGCATGGCCAGCCTTGATTTGCCGCTTACCGCTGTCATTGAACGTTCCTCCTCCGTGTTATAGTAGGGCGGAAAAGCGCGGCGCCTTCCGCCACCGGCCCGCACGGCCCCTACGGACCACTCGCAACGCCAGGCACGGCGGCTTGCTCCGCCTCGTTCCACCGGCTGCTCAGGAGCAGTCCGAACAGATCGGACTCGACTGGCAGAACCATGGCCTTGCTCGAACGAGCCAGGCCGCGCGCGGCCTCAAGCGCGCGCAGGAAGCGATAGTACTCGGGAGACGCGTCAAACGCCTGGGCGGCGATCCGCGCGCCCTCCCCCTCCCCGTCGGCCCGGCTCCGCTGCGCAAGTCCCAGCGCCTCCGACAGGATGCGGCTTTTCTCCCCCTCCGACGCCGTCCTGATCCGAAGTCCCTCCTCCTCGCCCTCCGAGCGATATCTCATGCTGAGCTGGCCGCGCTCGGATTTCATCCTCGCGTAAAGCCGCGCCCGGTTCTGTTTCGGAAACTCGAATCCTTGCAGCACCACATCCGTCAGCTCGATGCCGTAGTCGCGGCGGGCAGCCGTCGCGGCGGCACGGCGGACGCCCTCAAGAACAGCCAGGACGCGGTACGCGCCCGGCTCGGCGGTGACAAAGGCTTGCAACGGGCTGCGGCCGATCGCGGCGCCGAGTTCGGCGTACACGATGTCGCCCAGGCGTGATTCCGCTCCTGCCTGGTCGAAGACCGTCTCGAAGAACCGCTGCGGGTCGGCGATCCGCCACAGCACCGCCGTCGAGGCCAAAACGGGAGTCTTCTCCAGGGTCAGGTGCTCGCTCGGCGGCGGGACGAACACGGACAGCCGGTTGTCGAAGACACGAACGCTCTGATGCGGGTACTTGAAGTGCAGCCCGGATTCCTTGACCACCCGCACCGGCGCCCCGAATTCGGTGACGAGCGCGTACTCGCTGGCATCGACGGAAAACACGCACAAGCTCAAGAGCAGGGCTGAAACCATGCCCAGGCAGAGCACCGCGGCTATGCGCGCGCTTCGATCGCCGAAAACCCGCCTGGCAGCGCTATTCCACGGCCGTATCGCGCCCATGCCCAGCGCCTTCAATCGTCCGAACGCCGTTCGTGTCGGATCGCTTCGAGCCTAGATTACACGTTCTATAATCGCAAGCCTCGCTTGATTTCATTGACGCACGCCGTCAGCCGCGCTTGCCTACGGACGCCGCGAACAAGGGAGCGGGACGGGTGGGGGAAACCAACAAGAGCGGATTGTTCCTCGAAGAGCTGGGCGGCAAGGGCGAGGCGCTCATCTTCATGCATGGCCTGGGCGGCAGCACCAATAGCTGGTACCCGCAGGCGCAAGTGCTCAAGCGCGATCTTCGGCTGGTTGCCTACGATCTCGCCGGCTCTGGGCGCAGTCCAGTGCGGGACGGCATCTCCATCGCGAGCCACGTCGCGGATCTGCTCGGCGTCGTGCGCCAGGCGAGTCCGGAGGGGCGGGTTCATCTGGTCGGGCACTCGCTGGGCGCGATCATCTGCCAGCACGTCGCCGCCGCGCATCCCGAGCTGGTCGCGAGCCA
>DATFDN010000433.1:0-7623 GCA_035252035.1 Acetobacteraceae bacterium
CCCGTTGCCCGTGCGCCCGCTGCCCCGCGTCTGGCCCCGAGCAGCCCCCCTGCCGCCGCGCCGTCCGCTGCGCTTATTCCCCCGCGTCCCGTGGCTGGCATGGCCACCGACCGCCCGCCGGTCTATCCGGAACTGGCCCGAAGGCGGGGCGAGCAAGGGCGTGTGCTCGTCCGGGTCAGCGTCGGTGCCGATGGCGCGCCGCTCTCGGTCGGCATCGGCCAGAGCAGCGGCCACGCCAGCCTGGACCAGGCCGCCCTGTCAGCCGTGCGGCAATGGCGGTTCGTTCCAGCGACGCAGGCCGGCCGGCCGGTGCCAGCCGCCGCCGAGGTTCCGATCCAGTTTCATTTGGAGAGTTAAGCAGCAATTCGCTGCTTGCGGGGGAATGATACCGGTCCGCCTTGACGCCGACCCACCCCGTCATGCCCGCGAAGGCGGGCATCCAGGCCCACATGCACCAAGTTCCGCGCGGTTCGCCTGGATTCCCGCTTTCGCGGGAATGACGGCGTAACGGCATGACGCCATAAAGGTCAAAGTCAACGCGGGCTGGTATTGACCGCGATTACCCCGCCGCGAGCCCCATCTCGATCGCGACGCGGATAAGATCCGCTGTCCGGGCGACGCCGAGCTTCGCCTTGATCTGGCTGCACGCGTTGGCCACCGTCTTGTAGCTGAGGCTGAGCGCGCCGGCGATGTCGGTCATGCTGCGGCCCTCCGCGAGATAGCGGAGAATCTCCAAATCGCGATCGGCAAGCTGGCCGAGCGGGCTTGCCGCCGAGACAGTCTGCATCGCCAGTTCCTGGGCGATGTCGTTCTCGATGTAGCGCCCCCCTTCCGCCACCTTCTGGACCGCCCGCAGCAGTTCCTCCGGTGCGATATTCTTGCTCGCGTATCCTCGCGCGCCCGCCTCCATCGCGCGCGCGGCGTAGAGCGGTTCGGCGTGCATACTGAGCACCAGAACGCGCGCGGTCCGGTCTCCCGCCAGCAGGCGGCGCAACAGCTCCAGGCCACCGATGCCGGGCAGATTGAGGTCGAGGATGACCAGATCCGGGCGCGTGTCGCGAACCAGGGTCAGCGCGTCCTCCCCGGTTGCCGCCTCCAGCAATTCGGTTCTGGGGCGCGTGGCGAGCAGTCCGCGCAGTCCCGCGCGCACGATCGAATGATCATCGACGAGCAGGATCTTCATGGCACGCCCACGAGCGTTCGGACACCGGCGGGCAGGGGCAGGCGGACGATGACCCGCCAGCCCGAATCGGGCGTCAGGCGCTCGATCGCGAGCGTGCCGGACAGGGCGGCAACCCGTTCCCGCATCCCCCTGAGCCCGAAACCGGGCAGGCCCGATACTGGCGCACCGGCGCCATTGTCGCTCACCTCAAGGATGATTTCGCCCGCGCTGTTGGTCAGTGCGATTTCTATTCTACCCGGCCTTCCGTGGCGAACCGCGTTGCTCAACGCCTCCTGTACGACACGGTAGATCGTCTCCTTGAGAGAGTCGCCAATCATCGCTTCATCGAGCGAGAACGCGAGCGCGAAGGCAATGGCGGGGCAATGCGCGCGCCAGAACCCGATCAGGCTTTCGATCGCGGGACGAAGCCCAAGCTCCACGGCGGATGCAGGCCGCAGGCGGCCCAGGATATCCCGGATGCGGCGTTGCGTGCCGGCGATCACGTCGCGGATCGCCCGTACTTGCTCGGGGATGTCACCATTGCGTCCGGCCTTCGCCAACTCGCCGATCGCGGCGGCTGTGATACTCATGGCGAACAGCGACGGGCCGATCTCATCGTGCAGGTCGCGGGCAAGCTCGGCACGCTCCTCCTCCTGCAAGGTGGCGAGCTGCGCGTGCAATCGAAGGTTCTGCGCTTCGATCGCGCCGAGACGCGCGGCCATCCGGTTGAAGCCGCCGGCGAGCAGCGCGAGTTCCGCCGGGCCTTCCTCCGCCACGCGGGCGTCGTAGTCGCCCGATCCGATGCGCGACAACCCCGCGATCAATCCATCGACGGGGCGCAGCGATCGCCTGACGGTCCAGGTGATGAATGCCAAGGCCAGCAAACAGAAGACGGCCAGCGCCAGGACAGTGTCATGGATCTCGCCCCAAACCTCCCCGGCCTCGTTGGTGGGATCGGTGCCGAGCTGGATCGTCATACCATTGGCGAGGTTGGGCGGCACCGCGATGCCGGAGGGTGGAATGCGTGGTCCGATCAGGTCGCGGAACCAGGCTGGCACCGTGGTGGCGGGAGACAGAAGGTGCGATTCGAGAAGCAAGGCGCCGCTTGGGCTCAGCAAGGTCGCCCGCACATGGCGATTGCCGTCGAAGGTGCGGATCAGGCTGCGAAGGTCGCGCTCGGGGTCGCCCGGAGAGGGAAGCTCGGCGATCCCGTTGCGGATGCTTTGCCGGCCCACCTCCAGCGCGGCCACCAGCTCCGCGCGCACCGTTCGCGTCGCGTGCCAGCCCAGTAGAGAGCAGCCGAACACAATGCTCAACGCCAGGGGAATGGCAAAGGAGGCGATAAGGCGGAGGCGCAATGACATGAACTTGAGTCTTTCCGGTCGGAACCCCTCCCCCTGGTCCTCTCCCGCAAGGGAAGGGGGAGGTCGTTCTGCAAACCCCTCCCCTCGCGGGAGGGGTTTGGGAAGGGGTCGCCGCGACGATGATATTAGCCAGCCGGGAAACTTTTCCCCCCGGATCAGGAAGCATTCCCCTAGCCGGGCCTCGCGGGTTGTTGCCTACTTGATCGACGCGCAAGGCGCACCTGCCCGGACAGCTCGTGTTTGGAGACGACCACACGCTATGCGGCTCGGCAAATTCCTCTCCACGTGCATCGCGGCCTTGGCGGTGTCATGCCTGGGATACGCGCAAACGGCGTCCGTGACCCAGCTCCCCGAAGTCAATGTCGTCGCGCCGTCGCCGCTGCTGGGCTCGGGCATCGACCGCAACAGGGCGCCGGCCACGGTGAACATCCTGACCGGGCAGGATATCGAGCGCACCGGCGTACCGAGCCTGCTTGGCGCGCTGGAGCAGCAGACACCGGGAGTTGTGCTGGAGGATGCGCAGGGCAACCCGTTCCAGCCCAATCTGCAATATCGCGGCTTCGTCGCCTCGCCGCTGGACGGCAACCCGCAGGGACTTGCGGTGTACCTGAACGGGGTGCGGTTCAACGCGCCGTTCTCGGACTCGGTGAACTGGGACTTGCTGCCCTCGGTCGCGATCGACCGCGTGAACCTCGAAGGCTCCAACCCCGTGTTCGGGCTCAACGCGCTGGGTGGGTCGCTCTCCATCCAGCTCAAGAACGGCTTCACCTGGCACGGCGGCCTGGCCGAGCTCTACGGCGGCTCCTTCGGAACCGTCGATGGCAGCCTGCAATACGGCAAGCAGAGCGGCGATGTCGCGACCTACGTCGCCGGCAACATCTTTCACAGCAATGGCTGGCGCCAGTTGAATTCATCCGACGTGCGCCAGTTCTATGGCGACGTGGGGTGGCGCTCCGAGAAGGCGGAGCTGCACCTGAACGTGCTGCTCGCCGACAACACGCTCAATAGCCCGGCCACGCTGCCGGTGCAGCTTCTCGATGTGGACCGCACCGCCACCTTCACCGCGCCCAACCGGACGACGAACAAATACGGACTGGTCAGCCTGTCCGGCACATGGAGTGTCACGGACGCCACTTCCCTCCAGGGGGTGGTCTATTACGACAACTTTTCGCAGCGCATCGCCAACGGCAACGCATCCGGCGCGGCTCCGTGCGCGGCGACGCCTGGCTTCCTATGCGACGACAACGGCAACCCGCTTTTCGGCCGCACGGGCAGCCCGATCCCCGATTTCCTCAGCGGCGGTCCCTACTCTCAGCTCAACAACCAAGCCGTGGATTCCAATGGCTACGGCGCCGCCGCGCAGGTGACGCATGACTCCACGCTGCTCGGCCGGCACAACCAGGTGGTGGCGGGGCTGAGCTTCGATGGCGGCATTTCGACCTTCACCGCGAGCACGCTGCTGGGCGGCATCACTGACGTGAACGGGGTCTTCATCGGCCCCGGCATCGTCATCGACCAGCCCAATGGCCCGATCGCGCCGGTGCGCCTCGGCGTCACCAACGCCTATTACGGCGCCTATTTCGCCGACGTGTTCAACGTCACGTCCAAGCTGGCGCTCTCGCTCGCGGGCCGGCTGAACGTGGCGCAGATCGACCTCAACGATCAGGGCGGCACCGCGCTGAGCGGCAATCACAGCTACGTCCATTTCAATCCAGGGATCGGCCTGACCTACCAGATCCTGCCAAGCCTCTCGGCGTACGCGAGCTATTCCGAGGGGAACCGCGCGCCGACTCCGGCGGAACTGTCCTGCGCGAGCCCGGCAAGCCCCTGCACGCTGGCCAATTTCTTCACCGGCGACCCGGATCTGAAGCAGGTTGTCGCGCACACGATCGAGGCTGGGCTGCGCGGACGGCTGCATCCGGTGGAGGGTGCCAATCTCGACTGGAACATCGGGCTGTTCCGCACCAACGACGACAACGACATCGCTTTTGTCGCGAGCGCCATACCGGGCCTCGCCTTCTTCCAGAATGTCGGGCAGACGCGCCGGCAGGGCGTGGAGGCCGGGCTAAGCTGGCGCGGGCCGCGCCTGCGCGCCTGGGCGAACTACGCGTACACCGACGCGACGTTCCAATCACCCCTGACGCTGGACAGCCCGCTCAATCCGGGGGCGGATGCGAACGGCCAGATCCATGTCATACCCGGCAACCGCCTACCTGGCGTGCCGGCGCATCGCTTCAAGCTCGGCGCCGAGTACGCGGTCACGGATGCGTGGACCGTCGGCTTCTCGGCGCTGGTCAGCAGCGGCCAGTACTTGTTTGGCGACGAGGCCAACCTGACCGCGAAGACCAACCCTTACGTGGTCTTGAGCGCCAACACGAGCTACCGGGTCACGCGGAACCTCGAGCTCTTCGGCCTGGTGCAGAACCTGCTGAACGTGAAATACGAGACCTTCGGCACGTTCTCGCCCACCAGCACGGTGCCCATAGCCCAGGTTCCCGGCGCCACCCTGACGCGCAGCCTCAGTCCCGCGCCGCCCGTGGCCGCCTATGGCGGGGTGAGGGTCCGGTTCTGATGGTGGGCTGGTTAGAGCAGGATGCGTTTAGATCGCACCGGGGAAGCGGCCGTCATTGCGAGCGCAGCGAAGCAATCCAGCTGTTCGGGACGCTGGATTGCTTCGTCGCTTCGCCCCTCGCAATGACGAACTCCATGGTTCTACCTGATCCCGTCCCGCTCTAGTGCCTCATCCACCTCTGTCGCTCTCCCGCGGTCCCGAGGTCAGGACAAGCCCCACCTGATCGCCCACGCGTTGCAGCGACTTCTGGGCATTGGCCGGCAACGGGATACGATGATCGCGGCAATGCAGGATCAGGGCGGCCGCGAGGGCCGGCCCCTCGATCACGATTTCCTGGTGCGCTCCCTTGGAGGGAGCCATCTCTTCCGGATCGTCCGGCGCGATAACCAGCCGAACGCGCGCCGCGCCGCCGGACTCATCGCTCTCGGCGGCACAGCGGATGACGGTGCCGGCCGGAAGCGGGGTACGGATGCGGCGATGGAATTTGATGAGGGCCTGCGCCACCTCGGGGGTCTGGAACAGGATTTGGCGCATCTCCGAGGGCATGGCTAGCGGCTCCGCCGTCCCCGCGACACTGGCTCCGCTGCCTCGTCCGGCGCTGCTTGGACGCAGACTCGGTTCCGGCCAGTTCGCTTGGCTTCGTACAGCGCGAGGTCGGCCCGCTCCACCAGCGACACCGCGCTCTCGTCGCCATTGAGTTGGGCCACCCCGACCGAGACCGTGACCCGGCCCAGATCTCGCCCCGATCTCTTGTAGACCAGATGCTTGCTGCCGAGTGCCTCACAGATCTGGCGGGCGACGATCGCGCCCGCCTGGAGATTGGCCCCGGCGAGCAGGATCGCGAATTCCTCCCCGCCGTAGCGGGCCGCGCAATCCCGCCCCTTCACGTTGTCCGAAAGCACCCGGCCGAGCAGCCGCAGCACCAGATCGCCGGCCCGGTGGCCGTGCTCGTCATTGAATTGCTTGAAGTGATCGATGTCGAGCAGCAGCACCGACAGCGCGCCCTGCTCCGAGCGGGCCTGCGCGATCGCCCGGCGCAGCCTGGCCTCGAAGGCTTTGCGATTGGCAATGCCGGTGAGCGGGTCGGTGGTCGCCTCTTGCTTCACCTCGGCGAGGTTCTGCCGCAGCTTGGCGATGCGCGCGGTGGAGGCCGTGAGCTGCTGCTCCAGCACGCGGTTGCGCTCGCTGGCACGCCTGGTTTCCTCGGTGAGTAGGGCGATGGCCTTCACCAGCCCGGCGAGAGTCGGCTCATCGCCCAGATGCGCCGACCAATGCGCCAGCGCCTCGCCGTAGCGCTGGATCGCCGCTTGGCTGCCCGCGACCTGCTCGACAAGGGTCTGCGCCGCGTCCTGGATGGCCTGCGAGCCCGCGCTGAGCGCGTCAAGGTCGATCTCGGGCGTGGCGATGCACTCGCCGTGCAGCGTGTCGAGCACGGGATCGGTGAGCGCCTGGCCGCTCCGCAGCAGCAGGTCGAGGCGCTCGTTCAGCTCCGGATTGGTGGCGCTGAAGAAGGTGAAGAACAGATCGAAGTTGCGCGGGGTCGGCAGCACGTGGTGCTGCTCGATCGCGGACCAGGCCGACGCGGCGAGCCTGCGGATTTTCGCTTCTCGATCGGCCGACTCAACGCTGGGGCGTTGCATCAGACGGGATGGGCTCGTCATGGCTGGCCGCGCCTCTGACCTTGGCTGGCGAATAGCTAGCGTACAAGTGTTTATGCGTCGTTAAGGCGCGAATGATACCAGTCCGGATTGGCTGCCGCTCCTAATCACTGCCCGATGAGCTGCGACCCGGTTCCGGCCAGGAGGAAATCCGCCAGCGCCCGGCCCACGCACGCTTGGACACGGGCGCTCAGCGCGGGATGCTTGGCGGTTGGGGCGGCCTCGATGTCCAGCTCGCCGCCCGTGGCCCAGTCCCGCATCAGCGCATAGCGGGGGAACAACACCACGCCGGGCAGGCTGGCCGCGTGCTCCATGACCAGCTCGTACGGCGTGAGATCGACATTGGCGGTGAGGAAGTGGCTGAATTGCGGATCGATCAGAACCAGATCCGCGCCGCTGGCGATCACCTCCGCCGCGCCCTTTTCCAGCGCGTCCGCCAGCTCCTCGGGGCGCAGCCCACGCACGGCGTCCACCGTGCCGGTCTGCCACAGGACCAGGGCATAGCGGTGCTCGGCCAGAGCCTGGGTGAGCAGCCCCTGCATCTCGGCGGCGGTGAGCCCCCGGTGGCCACGCACGTCCAGACGCAGGACGGCGTGGGGAAGGGCCGCCTTGAGCGTTTCAAGCATCACGCGCGGATAGACCGCATCGCCTTCGGCGGTGCTGGCGGAGCCGATCGCGAGGATATCGACCGGCGCTGCCCCATGAATCGCGCGGGCGAACGCCGACAGCCGCTCGGTCGGCGGTGTGCTGGTTGGCTCGGCGGGGCAGGGGTCGGGCGTTCCCGCGACGGCGGGAGAGGAACCTAGGATGCCGAGGGCAAGGGTCAGGACGAGCAGAAGCATCTTCGCGCGCGCCTCGGCCTGTGAC
>DATFDN010000434.1:0-2270 GCA_035252035.1 Acetobacteraceae bacterium
ATCTTGCCGTCATGCAGCACCATGCCGCCGACGAGCTGCACGTCGAAATGGCGCTGCCCGAGCGTCCGCCGCCCGGCCTCGCGCACCACGGCGAAAGCCTCCGGAAGCAGGTCATCGAGGGTCGCGCCGTTGGCGAGCTTCTCCCGGAACTCGACGGTCTTGGCGCCCAGCGCCTCGTCGGACAAGGCGGAGATGGCCGGCTCTAGCGCGTTGATCTGTGGCACGCGGCGCTGATACGCCTTCAGCGAGCGGTCGTTGGCTGTGCCGAATACGGCGCGGGCGAGGGAGCCGAGCATTGAGACCTTTCAGGCCGGGCCGGGACAAGAAAAGCAGGAGATAGGCCCCGCCCCCGGCCGGGTCAACGCGAACTAAACACACCCGTCCTCATACAGGGTGCAAGTGCTTGATACTCTGGCCTGTTTTCGCCTGAATCATCTCCGCCACGATCCGGCGATGGCAGTGCGCCGGATCGCGCTCGAAACACAGCAGGCAGCACCGGCGGGCGCGGGCCAATGCCGCCGCCTCCGCCAGGGCGGCCTGGGGCTCATCGCCGCGCATATGGGCATGGAAGATGACCGCCATGCGCTCCGGATGCCCGGCGCGCACGGCGTCGCGGCCGGGCTTGGGGGTGCCGAGCGGGCGCAGATGGACGTAGCCAATTCCGCGCTCGTCCAACGACGCGGCAAGCTGGCGCTTGGAGAGGCCCGGCTTGCGGGAGGCGGCCAGCGCCCGAACATCGATCAGCAAACCGACCTGGGCGCGGGCCAGCGCGTCCAGTACGGTATCGATCGTGCTGCCTTCGTAGCCGATGGTCAGCAGGTCCGGCATCGGCTCAGACGGCCGCCAGCCAGTCGTCGATCAGCCGGCGCGCGATGGAATCGCCGCGCGGCAGCATGAAGCCGTGCCGGTCGGGATCGAGCAATTGCGCGCGCGAGAACCAGCGCACGTCGATTAATTCGGTCCGGTCCACCACGATCTCCTCGGTCAGCGCCTCGCCGTAGTAGCCGAGCATGATGTTGCCGGGGAACGGCCAGGGCTGGCTCGAATGGTACCAGACATTTCCCACCTCGATGCCGGATTCCTCGCGCACCTCGCGCCGCACCGCCTCCTCCAGGCTCTCGCCCGGCTCCAGGAAGCCCGCCAGCGTCGAGTACATGTTGGCGCGCGGGAAACGCTGCGAGTGGCCGAGCAGGACATGATCGCCCCGACTGATGAGCATGATCACGGCGCAGTCGGTGCGGGGGAAGTGCTCGGCCTCGCAGGCGGTGCAGCGCATGACGTGGCCGGCGGTCCTCGGCTCGCATGGGGCGCCGCACACGCCGCAGAAGCGGTGGCGCGTGCGCCAGTGCATCAGCCCGCGCGCGTGGGCCAGCACGGCGGCTTCCGGGCGCGGCTCCCCCCAGCCGACGGCGCGCAGATCGACGAACTGGCCCAGCTCGGGAGGCAGCAGCGGCACCGGGTCATCGGCCGCGCTGATGTCGATGGCGAATACTGCTTGCGTGCCGAGCATCCCAAGGAACGCCCACGGCCCGCCCGCCATGCGCAGCGCGGCGGCGGCCTCGCCGGAGACATACACCGCCTCTGGCCGCTTCTCATCGAGGCCGGCGACCAGGTTGCGGCTGCGCCAGACCGGCACGAACAGCGTCTCGGGATCGGCGAGCCGGTCCGCGATCCACTCCGCGTCTTCCCGCCGCTCAGCCGCGCGGTCGAGTGGGCTGGCGGAGTAGACGTTCGGGCGGGTGGCGAGGATGAGAGGCACGGTGGGGTCCGGAGGCGGTGGAGTGGGGACGGTGCCATGTGGGGCGGGGGGCGGCAACCATGCTAGGCTGGGACCATGAGCACGGCTTTGAACAAACCGATGAGCCTCGCCGAATTCCTGGAATGGGAAGAACGGCAGCCCACGAAATACGAGTTCGATGGAATCGGCCCGGTCGCCATGCTCGGGGTCTCCGAGGCGCACGCCTTGATCCAGTCCAACCTGCTGCGGGAGGTCGGGAACCGGCTCCGGGGATCGCCGTGCCGCATCTACGGCAGTGACATCAAGATCGAGGTTGCTGGGCGAATCCGGTATCCCGACGCCGTGGTTGTCTGCACCCCCATCGAGGGGGGCGGAACGCTCCTCCGTGAGCCGTTGGTCGTGTTCGAGATCCTGTCCGAGGGCACGGCCCACACCGACATAGGCGCCAAGAATCGCGAGTACCGCGACGCCCCCTCCATCAGCCGTTACGTGCTGCTGGAGCAGGAGAGGATCGGGGCTACTGTGTTCGCGC
>DATFDN010000435.1:0-3851 GCA_035252035.1 Acetobacteraceae bacterium
CCTCGGTCGCCGCGAAGCGCGCGAGGTAGGCGAGCGCGGCTTCGTGCAGTCGAGCGGCATCCGGCGGCGGGCCGGCGGGTTTCCGGGTGGTCACGGGCGCAGTATGGCAGGATCAGGGTTTCGCCACACCCGTTTGACACATCCGGCCGCCCCCGCCAAAGTCGCCGGCTTCCCCCGCGAGCGCGCTCCGGGGGAGCAACCCAGCACGAGGACGCTGATGATCCCCGCCCTGATGCCGAACTATGCCCGCGCCGACCTCGCTTTCGAGCGGGGCGAGGGAGCTTGGCTGTGGACGGTGGACCACCGACGATTCCTCGATTTCGGCTCGGGCATCGCCACCGCCTCGCTCGGCCACGGCAACCCGCATCTCGCCAAGGCGATCGCCGATCAGGCGGCCAAGGTGATGCACGTCTCCAACCTGTACCGCATCCCCCAGGCCGAGCGCCTGGCGGAGCGGCTGGTGCGGGCGACGTTCGCCGACAGCGTGTTCTTCTGCAACTCGGGCGCCGAGGCGAACGAGGGCATGATCAAGATGATGCGCAAGGCGATGGCCGAATCCGGCAAGCCCGAGCGGTTCCGCATCATCTGCTTCGAGGGCGCCTTCCACGGCCGCACGCTGGCCACCCTCGCCGCGACCGGCAACGCGAAATATCTCGCGGGCTTTGGCCCAGTGGTCGATGGCTTCGATCATGTGCCCTTCAACAACATGAACGCGGTGCGTGACGCGATCGGCCCGGCGACCGCCGGGATCATCGTGGAGCCGGTGCAGGGCGAGGGCGGGGTGCGCCCCGGCGACCTGCAATTCCTCCGCGCGCTGCGCGCCGCCTGCGACGAGTTCGGGCTGATCCTCGGCATGGACGAGGTGCAGTCCGGCATGGGCCGCACCGGCAAGCTGTTCGCCCATGAGTGGGCGGGCATCGAGCCCGACGTGATGACGGCGGCGAAGGGCATCGCCGGCGGCTTCCCGCTCGGCGCCGTGCTCGCCAAGGAGTTCATCGCCAAGCACATGGTCCCCGGCACGCATGGCAGCACGTTCGGCGGCAACCCCCTCGCCTGCGCCGCCGGCAATGCCGTGCTCGATGTGCTCCTGGCACCCGGCTTCCTCGATGAGGTCGCGCGCAAGGGCGCCAAGTTGCGCGCGGGGCTGGAGGAGATCGCGCGCGAGTTCCCCGCCGTGTTCGAGGACGTGCGCGGCATGGGGCTGCTGCTCGGCATGAAATGCGTCCTGCCGCAGGCCGAGGTGCAGGCGGCCTGCGCCGCCGAGGGGCTGATGGCGATCACCGCGGGGGAGAACGTGCTGCGTCTGGCCCCGCCGCTGGTCATCACGGACTCCGACATCGACGAGGCGCTGCGGATGCTGCGCCGCGCCGCGCGCCGTTGCCTGCCTTCGGCGGCGACCCAGGCCGCCAAATGAGCGCGGCGCTGCGCCGGGCCGAGACGGCCGGGGAAGCGGCGCCGCCGCGCCACTTCCTCGATCTGCGGGACTTCGACACGCAGACGCTGCGCCACATGCTGGACATGGCGGCCGGGTTCAAGCGTGGCGCGTCCCTGGCGCCGCGCCCGCTCGCCGGCAGGACGCTGGCCCTGGTCTTCGAAAAGCCGAGCACGCGCACCCGCGTCAGCTTCGAGGTCGGGATGCGCCAGCTTGGCGGCGACGTGGTTGTGCTGAGCGCGCGCGACATGCAGAGCGGGCGCGGCGAGAGCGTCTCCGACACCGCCCGCGTGCTGTCGCGCTACGTGGACGCAATCATGCTGCGCACCGATCGCGTCTCCAAGCTGCACGAGTTGGCGCGCTGCGCGACGGTGCCGGTCATCAACGGGCTGACGGACACCTCGCACCCGTGCCAGTTGATGGCCGATGTGCTCACCTTCGAGGAGCATCGCGGCCCGATCGCGGGGCAAGTCGTCGCCTGGTGCGGCGACGGCAACAATGTCGCGCGAAGCTGGATCGAGGCGGCGGTGCGCTTCGGCTTCACGCTGCGCCTGGCCACGCCCGACGCGCTGCGCCCGCCGGCGGAGTTGGTCGAGTGGGCGCGCGCGCAGGGCGGGCGGATCGAGCTGACGGACGATCCCCCGACCGCCGTCGCCGGCGCGCGCTGTGTCGTCACCGATGCCTGGGTCAGCATGTCGGACGACCCGAACGCCAACCGCCACAACCTGCTCGCCCCCTACCGCGTGACCCGCGCGCTGCTGGCCAAGGCGGCCCCGGACGCGCTGTTCATGCACTGCCTGCCGGCGCATCGCGGCGAGGAGGTCGAGGCCGAGGTGATCGACGGCCCGCACTCCGTGGTGTTCGACGAGGCCGAGAACCGGCTGCACGCCCAGAAGGGCGTGCTGGCCTGGGCGATGGGGGTGGGGCGGTAGGTACGGTCCACCCCTCCCCAGCTAGCTCCTACGCCACCCCGAAATCGATCAACTGCCGCACCGGCACGCCCGATTTTAGGTTGGCGAAGCCCTGGTTGATGCCGCCCAAATCGATCCGCCCCGAGATCAGGTGCTCAAGCTGCAACCGCCCCTGGCGCCACAATTCCAATAGGCGCGGCATGTCCACGCGGAAGCGGTTGCCGCCCATCGAGGTGCCCTGGATCTTGCGGTCGCGCAGGAAGTCGGCACCGTGCAGCTCGATCTTCGTCCCGAACGGGATCATGCCGATGATCGTCGCCACCCCGCCCGGACGCAGCATGGCGAAGGACTGCTCGGCGGTCTGCTTCAGTCCGATGGCCTCGAAGGAATAGGGCACGCCGCCGCCGGTCATCTCGCGCACCGCCTCGACCGGATCGACGTTGGAGGCGTTGATCGTGTCGGTCGCGCCCATGTTGCGCGCCGCCTCCAGCTTGGACGCGACGGTGTCGATCGCGATGATCCGCTCCGCCCCGGCGATCGCGGCGCCGTTCACCGCCGACAGCCCGATCCCGCCGCAGCCGATCACCGCGACCGTGCTGCCCGGCTCCACCTTGGCGGCGTGGAACACGGCGCCCACGCCGGTCATCACGCCGCACCCGACGAGCGCCGCGATGTCGAGCGGGATCTCCGGCTTGATCTTCACCACCGCATGTTCGTGGACCAGCATCTGCTCGGCGAAGGCCGAGAGGTTGAACGCCTGGTGCAGAACCTCTCCCCGCCAGCGCAGCCGCCGCGCCGCGCCGGGCAGCAGCTTGACCTCGGTGTTCTCGCACAGGTTCGGATGGCCCGTCATGCATTGCGGGCATTCGCCGCAGAACACCGAAAGGCAGGTGATCACGTGATCGCCCGGCTTCACGTAGGTGACGTCCTCGCCCACCTCCTCGACCACGGCGGCCGCCTCGTGGCCGAGCACGACCGGAGTGGGGTAGGGGTAAAGCCCCTCGATGAAATGCAGGTCGCTGTGGCACAGCCCGGCATAGGCGGTGCGCAGCAGCACTTCCCGCCGCTTCGGCTTCTCGATCTCAACATCCTCGATCGTGAGCGGGCTGTTGGCTTCGTGCAGGACGGCCGCCTTCATGGTCGCATCCTCCCTTTTCTCGCTTGTTCCCGCACTTTGCCCGCTCGCGCCACGGGACGCCAGCCCCGGCCGTTGATCCCCATTGGGCAGCGTGCGAGCGTGCGGCCAATGGGGCGAGAGGGGAAGGACGATGCAAAAGCTTCTGCCGCTGGCCGAGCGGGTCGCCGCGCGGCTGAAGGCGCGCGGCGAGACGATCGCGATCGCCGAGTCTTCCACCGGGGGCCTGATCTCCGCCGCGCTGCTCGCCGTGCCGGGCGCGAGTGCGTACTTCCTCGGCGGCGGCGTCATCTACACGCGCCAGGCACGTCATGGCTTGCTTGGGATCGCCGAGCCGTTGCCGGGCGGGATGCGGCCCGCGACGGAGGAGTAC
>DATFDN010000436.1:0-9246 GCA_035252035.1 Acetobacteraceae bacterium
TGGCGTCGGCGGCGCCTTGGTGCTGCGCCGGCTGGCCGGCGCGCCGCCGCGCGGCTTGCGTCCGGGCTGGCTCGCCGCCGTCGCGGTCGCGGTGATCGTGCTGTTCCATGGCTGGCACCTCGATGCCGAGCCGCGCATCCACCACGTCGCCCTGCTCGCCGCCCGCGAATTCCGCGTCTGCCGAGGCGCCGACCTACCCGCTATTCCCCGCGCCACCGACCCTGCCCCGCGTCTTGGTGACGGGTGAGCCCTGGTCTCGGCTGGCTGCGCCCGATATCAGGGGCGACATGCAAGCGAAGCCGCGTGTTGCCCTGTTCGTCACCTGCCTTGTGGATCTATGGCGTCCCAGCGTGGGTTTCGCGGCGATCCGCCTGCTCGAAGAGGCCGGGTGCCTGGTCGAGGTGCCGCGGGCGCAGACCTGCTGCGGGCAACCCGCCTACAACACCGGGGATCGCGCGACGGCGCGGGAGCTGGCGCGCGGCATCATCGATGCCTTCATCGGCTATGACTATGTGGTGGCGCCGTCAGGCTCCTGCGCGGGCATGTTGCGGCTCCACCTGCCCTCGTTGTTCGAGGGCGACCCAAACCTGCGCGCCCGCGCGGACGCGCTCGGAGCCAAGGTGCACGAGCTGACCAGCTTCTTGGTCGATGTGCTGCGTGTGGAGAGCCTTCCCGCCCGGCCCGAGGCGGGAGTCGTCACGTATCACGATGGCTGCTCGGGCCTGCGCGAGCTGGGCGTGAAGGACCAGCCACGCCGCTTGCTGCGCTCGATCGGGGCGCGCGTGGTCGAGATGGCCGAGCCCGAGATCTGCTGCGGCTTCGGCGGCACGTTCTGCGTCAAGTACCCCGAGATCTCGGTGCGCATGGTCTCCGACAAGGTGCGCGACATCGCCGCGACCGGGGCGCCGACAGTGCTCGCGGGGGATCTCGGCTGCCTCCTCAACATCGCCGGACGGCTCAGCCGGGAGGGACGCTCCGTGGCCGCGCGCCACGTTGCCGAGGTGCTGGCCGGCACGGCGGCGGACACGCCTCCCATCGGCGCCCCGGCCCGCACATAGCTCCCCTCCCCTTGCAGGGGTCCGGGGCGCCAGCGGAAGCGGAATCGGTATCACGGCCGCATCCCGAACCGGCTGACCCCCGTGACGCGCAGCGGCGCTGCGAGAGTGGCGAACTCGCACAGCAACCGCCGGGAGTCGCGCGGATCGATGATCTCCTCCACCCAGAACGCCTCCGCCGTGCGGAAGGGCGAGCGCAGCGCGTTCAGTCGCGCGTCGATCTCCGCCATCTTCGCCGCCTGGTCGGGCGCGGCGTCGATCTCCGCCCGGTACGCCGCCTCCACTCCGCCCTCCAGCGGCAGCGAGCCCCAGCTCGCCGAGGGCCAGGCGTAGCGCAGCGACAGCCGCCCGCCCGGCTGGTGCGCCAGCCCGCCCACGCCGTACACGTTGCGCACGATGATGCTGCACCACGGCACGGTGGTCTGACAGATCGCCGAGACCGCGCGCACGCCCCAGCGGATCGTCGCCGTGCTCTCGGCCGCGAGCCCGACCTGGAAGCCGGGGCAATCGACCAAATGCACGATCGGGAAATGGAAGGTCTGCGCCAGATCGACGAAGCGGATGATCTTCTGGCACGCATCCGCCGTCCATGCCCCGGCCTGGAACACCGGATCGCCCGCCATCAGCGCCACCGGCCAGCCATCAAGCCGGGCGAGGCCGGTGATGATCGGGCGGCCGAAGCCCGGCGTCATCTCGAAGAAGCTGTCGCGATCGACCAGCGCGGCGACGATCCGCCGCATTGAATAGGCCTGCTTCTTGTCGCGCGGAACCGCCGAAATCAACCAGTCCTCACGCCGCGCCGGATCGTCCCAACCGCGCTTGCGCTCCGGCAGATCGTGGACGGAGTTCGGCATATAGGACAGGAAGCGCCGCGCCACCGCGAATGCCTCGTCCTCGCTGTCCACCGCGTGATCGACCGCCCCGCAGCCGACCTGGATTTCCCAGCCGCCCAACTCCTGCTTGGTGCGCGGCTCGCCCAGGCGCTCCACCACCGGCGGGCCGGCCACGAACACCGCCGACAGCTCTTTGACCATGATCGCGTAATGCGCGGCGGCCAGCCGCGCTGCGCCAAGGCCGGCGACCGACCCCAGGCCGAGCGCCACGACCGGCACTTGCTCCATGTTGATCGCGCAGAGATCCATCGAGGAGCCGTCGGACAATCCGCCCGGCAGGTTCGCCCGCCCGGTGGTCTCGATGGTCTTGACCGAACCGCCGCCACCCGAGCCCTCGATCAACCGGATCAGCGGGAGACGGAACTCGGTTGCCATCTGCTCCGACATCCGGAGCTTGCCCTTGATCGAGGCGTCCGCCGAGCCGCCGCGCACGGTGAAATCATCGCCCGCGATCACCACCGTCCGCCCATCCACCCGCCCGCGCCCGAACACCAGGTTCGCCGGCTGGAACGAGGCGAGCGTGCCATCAGGGTTGTAGGTGCCGCGTCCGGAGATCGCGCCGACCTCGTGGAAGCTGTCCGGATCGAGCATCCGCTCGATGCGCTCCCGCACCGTTAGCCGCCCGCCGGCGCGTTGGCGCGCGACCCGCTCCGCCCCGCCCATCTCGCGCGCCCGGGCGATCCGGGCGCGCAGCTCCTCAAGCTCCGGCTCCCAGCTTTCCGCCATCGCCGGGCGGACCGGGGTATCGTCTGGCATCATTTCCTCCGATCGGCGCTTGGCGCGCGATGCGTCCGGTTCTAGCAAGCCTGGCAGGGAGAAGTCATGGCCGGGAGGCGATCATGGACGAGCTGCTGTACGACGTGCGCGACGGGATCGGCCGGATCACCTTCAACCGCCCGGCCGCGCGCAACGCGCTGACCTTCGCCATGTACGAGCGCCTGGCCGAGATCTGCGCCGAGGCGGGGCAGCGCGGCGAGCTTCGCGCGCTGATCCTGACCGGCGCGGGCGAGAAGGCCTTCGCCGCCGGCACCGACATCGGCCAGTTCCGCGCCTTCACCCGCCCCGAGGACGCGATCGCATACGAGGCGCGTTTGGATCGCGTGCTGGACGCGCTGGAGCGCTGCCCCATCCCCACCATCGCCGCCATCGCCGGGGCCTGCACCGGCGGCGGTGCCGGGATCGCTTCCGCCTGCGACCTGCGCATCGCCGCGCGCGGGGCGCGGTTCGGTTTCCCCATTGCCCGCACGCTCGGCAATTGCCTCTCCATGGCCAATTACGCCCGCCTCGCCGCCCTCATCGGCCCGGCCCGCGTCACCGAGATCATCTTCACCGCCCGTCTGATCGAGGCCGAGGAGGCGCGCGCCATCGGCCTGGTGAGCGAGGTGCTGCCCGACGTCCCCACCCTCGCCGCGCGCGCCGGGGAGCTGGCCCGTCTGATCGCGGGCCATGCCCCCCTCACCCTGCGCGCCACCAAGGAGGCGCTGCGCCGGCTGCGCACGGGCGACAAGGCCGGGGAGGAAGGCCGCGACCTGATCCTGTCCTGCTACATGAGCCGGGATTTCCGTGAAGGGATGGAGGCGTTTTTGGGCAAACGGGCGCCAGAATGGCGTGGGGAGTGATACTTACGAGCGTTGATGGACGCGCTGAGGCATAGGGCGGAAAAGCGAAGCGCATTCCGCCTTCCGCCAGCGCGCCAGCTTGCGGCGGAAGCCGCTTCGCTTTTCCGCCCTACTTTCGCCGATACACCGCCAGAATACACGCTTCCGGATAGCGCAAGCCCACCGCGTTCAAGCAGCGCCACGCCGTCAGCTCCGCGACGTTGCTCCAGCGCCAGCGCGCGAAGGCCCTGCAATCATCGAGGTGGCGGAAACTCTCCTCGCGAAACCCCGCCGCCTGGAACAGCCGCGTCAGCACCCGGCGCGTGTTCATCTTGTAGCTGGTTGGAAAGGTGTCGCGTTCCTCGGTGTTCCAAAGCAGCCTCTTGACGGCGTGGTGGACACGAAGCGGCGTCAGGGCGGAGATGATCGTTGCCGGCGAGAGCTTTTCGACCGTGTAGACGACGACGCGGCCACCCGGCTTGACCAGCCCCGCGAGCGCGGTCAGCGCGGTCGCGGGATCATCGATGTGCTCGGCCACCATGCGAAGCGTGACGAGGTCGAACCGCCGCTCCGTCCGAAAGTCCTGGAGCATACATTGGGCGCGTTCGTGCAGGAGCGGGTTCTCACGAACATTGTCGCTGGGATCAAGGCCCACCAACAGACGACACCGCCGCGCAAGCACGGCCGCTCCGGCCGGGTTCGATGGAAAGACGGTCCGCCCGCAACCGACATCGAGCCATTCCGTCTCCTCGCCAATGAGGTCGAACAGCAGCGCCTCGTACCAGTCGTCCGGCGTGCGATACCGGAAACGGCGACGCAGGGCCGGACCCCAACCCATCCGCTCCGGAGGGCCGTATTTCAGGGCTAGGACTTGGTCGATCGCCGATGCGTGCGCGCTCATTGGAGCGGAGAATGCCCTAAAAAATATCGATCGCGAAAGAGTTTTTCTGTAATCCTTATCCGGCCGTGCGCAGGAAGGCCCGCACGCCGTCCGATCCGGAAACAAGCGCCCGCTCCGCGATGCCAAGGAACAGTCCGGTCTCCACGACCCCAACGACCCCTCGGAGCGCCCGCTCCAGCGCCGCTGACTCGGCGATCGGGCCGGTCGCGCAGTCCAGGATCATGTTTCCGCCATCGGTGCGGAACAACGTGCCGTCCTCGGCCCGGCGCGGCGTGGGGCGCGCACCGAGCGCGGCCAGCCGCGCCAGCGTCGTCTCCCAGCCGAACGCCACGACCTCGACCGGGACCGGGGCGTGCGTCCCCAGCCTGTCCACCAGCTTCGACGGATCGGCGATGATGACCAGCCGCGCGGACGACGCGGCGACGATCTTCTCGCGCAAGAGCGCCCCGCCAAGGCCCTTGATGAGATCGAGCGTTCCGCGCGCGATCTCGTCCGCGCCGTCGATTGTCAGGTCGAGGCGCGGGCACTCGGCGAAGGAGGTGAGCGGAATCCCCCCCTCCCGCGCCCGCCGCGCGGTGCGTTCCGAAGTGGGGATGGCCCTCACCCGCAGCCCGGTCCGGACCCGGCGTGCCAAGGCGTCGATCGCGTACGCGGCGGTTGATCCGGTGCCGAGGCCAATGGCCATCCCGTCCTGGACCAGATCGACCGCCGCCTCGGCCGCTGCCCGCTTCTCCGCGCCGTGCGGATCTGTCTGCGTCGCCTCCGTCATGAGCCAGCCTTATACGGTATAAGCGCCATGCCCTTGCACCGGGATGGTGGGTTGCGCATGTTCGTCGCGGTTGGGTGATCGCTTGGAGGGTGGACAGGATTATGGATGGCGGGGCCGAAACAAGGCAGATCACCATTCACGCGCCCGAGGATTTCGCCGGGATGCGCGCCGCCGGACGGCTCGCGGCCGAGACGCTGGACATGATCACCCCCTATGTGCGCCCTGGCGTCACCACTGGCGAACTCGACCGGCTGTGCCATGGCTTCATCACCGCGCACGGGGCGGTGCCGGCGCCATTGAACTACCGCGGCTTCCCCAAGTCGATCTGCACCTCGATCAACCACGTCGTCTGTCACGGCATCCCCGGCGAGCGCCGGCTTGTGAACGGCGACGTGCTGAACATCGACATCACCGTGATCCTGGACGGCTGGCATGGCGATTCGTCGCGCATGTATGTGGCCGGCACTCCCTCCACCAAGGCCCGCAACCTGATGGATGTCACCTACGAGGCGCTGATGCGCGGCGTCGCCGCCGTGCGCCCCGGCGCCACGCTGGGCGACGTCGGCCACGCCATCCAGAGCTATGTCGAGAGCCACCGCTACAGCGTGGTCCGCGATTTCTGTGGCCATGGGATCGGACGGCACTTCCACGAGCCGCCGAACGTGCTGCATTTCGGTCGCCGGGGCGAGGGGCCGGTGCTGCGGCCCGGCATGTTCTTCACCATCGAGCCGATGGTGAACGCCGGCCGGCCCGACGTGAAAATCCTCGACGATGGCTGGACCGCGGTGACGCGCGACCGGAGCCTCTCGACGCAATTCGAGCACATGGTCGGCGTGACCGAGGATGGTGTCGAAATCTTCACCCTCTCGCCCGCGGGCTACGAGAAGCCGCCCTACCCGGTTGGCTGACCTGGCGGGTCCGGGCCGGGCCACCTTGAGATCGCGGGACGCATGACGCAGCGACGCGCACGGACTGGCCTCGCCGAAGGAAGTCTGTTCGATCTCGGCTCGTCGCCTCCCGTTGCGGTGTCCGGGGCGGAGGGACACCGGGGCCGAATGCGCGCCCGCCTGCTCTCGGCCGGGCCGGAAGCGCTGGCCGATCACGAGATGCTGGAGATGGTCTTGTTCCTCGCGCTGCCCCGGCGCGACACCAAACCCATTGCGCGCGCCTTGCTCACACGCTTCGGCAGCTTCGCATCGGTCATAGCCGCGCCGGTGAACGAGCTGCGCGGCATCGAGGGCCTTGGCGAGGCGGGGACGGCGGCGCTGAAACTGGTCCAGGGCGCGGCGCTGCGGCTGATGCGCGCCGAGGTGATGGAACGGCCGGTCCTGTCCAACTGGGATCGGCTGCTCGAATATCTGAACGCGACCCTGGCGCGGGAGCGCGTCGAGCAATTCCGGGTCTTGTTCCTCGATTCCCGCAACCGGCTCCTGGCCGACGAGGCACAGAGCCGAGGCACGGTGAACCACACGCCCGTTTACCCGCGCGAGGTGCTCAAGCGCGCGCTGGAGCTCCATGCGACCGCGCTGATCCTGGTCCACAACCACCCGAGCGGCGACCCCAGTCCCTCCCAAGAGGACGTGGCCATGACGGCGGAGGTGAAGGCGGCGGCGGCGGCGCTGTCTGTCGTGCTGCACGACCATATCATCATCGGCAACGGGCGCTGGCTCAGCTTCCGCCAGCAGGGCCTCTTGTGAAATGGGCAATAGGAGATGGGACGTGAATATCGCGGCTGGAGTCCTGACTGCCGCTCTCGCGGCATCATTGCTCGGAGCCGGCCTCGCGCTGGCCCAGCCCGTTCGGCACGATCCGGTGCCCATCAGCTCGGACAAGATGATCGGCGCCCCCGTGTACAATGATCGAAACCAGCGGATCGGAACCCTTGAGGACATTCTGGTTCAGCCCTCCCCGGGCGAGCCGCGCCTGGTGCTGTCGGTCGGGGATTTCATCGGCCACGACAAGAAAGTGGCGGTGCCGCTCAGCCGCGTCGCCCTGGAGCAGGGCCGCTTGATGATGGCGGGCGGCACCAAGGAGGCGTTGGAGAAGATGCCGACGTTTTCGTACGGCGCGGACTCGCGTTAGAGCAGGTTCGGAGCAGGTTGAACCGCGATCCGGCGAACCGCCGCTCGACCTCTCCCGCTCGGTGGTTGACCTTGTGGATCACCGGCGCCCCTTCTCGATCCGGGGCGAGGTCTCGAAGCTGCCCAGCACGCCGGCCTGGAAGATCCACTTGACCCTGAGCTGGCCCGCGCCCCGCGGCGCGTTCGCGTTGGATGGCCAGAACCGGGCCTGCGCCAGATTGCCGCCATGGCTCAGCCAATCGGTGCCCTGTTCCCCGGCCTTCGAATACCTGCCCTACCCGGACACCAACCGGAACCCCCGCCGCCGCGCGCGCGGATCGGCCGGCAGATCAAGCGGCAGCGAAGGCTCGGGGACAGGCTCCGGCTCCTCGGCCGGGGCGGGCAGGTCGTGGCGGCCGAGATAGCTCGCGGCAAGATGCCGGAACACGTAATCCGGCACCGAGGAAGCCCGCGTCACGGCGGGATCGCCCTCCACCACGCCCGCCGGACCGAAACGGGTCAGCGTGAACGCCTCCACGAACTCCGCCAGAGGCACCCCATGCTGCAAGCCCAGGCTGACGGCGGTTGCGAACGCATCCATCAGGCCGCGTATCGCGCCGCTGTCTTTGGGCAGCGCGATCGAGATCTCGCCCAGCGTCCCGTCTTCGTATTCCCCGGTGCGCAGGAAAACGCGATGGCCGCCCAAAGCCGCGCGCTGCGTATAGCCGCCGTGGCGCGATGGCAGCTCCCACCGCCGTGCGGGGGTGGGCGCGACATCCGCGCGCACCACCGCGGGCCGCGCCGGCATGACGTGAAAGTAGGGCGCAACCGCATCATGCATGGCGGCGTGCGCGCCGGAGTCCTGGACGGGGAACACGCTGGCGCCCGCGAGATAGGCGGCGAGCGTCGTCTCCGCGCTCATGCCTCGGCTCGCCATCCAGGCCCGCGCGGCGCGCGTCAGCCGTCCGTCATCGCGCAGCGGCCCATAGGCCGGAGCGATGCCCCCGGTCTCCACGCCCAGCAGCGCCTCGGCCTCACCCGGCGCGAAAATGGCCGTCAGGCTCTCGTGGTAAAGCCCGCAGGCCGAGGCCACGGCGCGGCGGGCGCGGTGCGCCGCCTCAACCAGCCCAGGCACCGCGACCGTCAAAGGCGGCGCGGGCCAATCGTAGAGCACCGGCGCGCACGCTCCCATGGATTCGGCCAGCGTCCCCGACGCCCGCTCGGCGTGGGCGCGCAGCAGCGCCGCGAGCGACCGTCCGACGTCGCGGGCCGCCTCCGTCGCGTACTCAAGGCCAAGCCCCGCCAGCAGCCCCGCCAAGTCGGCCATGCCGACAGCGATCCGGCGCGCGCTCGGCGCGGCCATCGAAAGGGCGAACACTGCCGCCTCGACCGCCGCCCCGAATCCCGCCGCGTCGAAACCGGAGCCGGCATCCAGGAACGCCGGCAAATTGAGAACGAAGCGCGGGTCCGACGCCGCGCGCCCCTGCCAGACCGCGGCGCCCGGCGCCCCCTGCCGGTGCAGGAGCATCACGTTCAACCGCTCGGCCAGCGGGATATCGAGTTCGGCGCGCGACGCGGCCGCCGCGGGGGGTGCGATCCAGGCTTCCGCCGCGGCGGGCAGCGAAGCTGGCCCGTTTCCTGGCGCCAGCGCGGCCAGCGCGCGCGCCGCCGCTTCCTCCCAGCTTGCCGGCAGCGTGACCAGGCGAGGCGGCCCGTCCGGGTCCACCCCCACCGCGATCCGCCGCATCCGCACGCCTTGCCAAGTCCGGGTGTTTCGCATGGCTGGAACGTACCAGACGGCTCCGCGCGCCGGGAAGATCATCTTGGGGTGAACTGGGCCGCCAGACACAAAATCTTGGGGATGAAGCTGTGGGAAACCTGTGCCCAAGCTGTGGACGACTCTTGCCGCGCCGCGCGCGGTGGACCATTGGGCCAAGGCTCCGTATATGGCCCGCCATGAACCTTGGCAC
>DATFDN010000437.1:0-2409 GCA_035252035.1 Acetobacteraceae bacterium
GCAATGATTTCCGATCGGAATGGATTGCCTGCTAAAACATGAGCGCCGGCCAGGCGACTCTGGCCGGCGCTCGATTGAGCCGCCGAGCTTAGCGATGGCTCAACCTGTGGAGGAACACGATGCACTACCATCGTGGGCTCCTACCGATCATCGTGGTGAAAGTGACCGTGAAGGTCAAGATCATCCGGAGGCGGTAAAGAGCCAGGGGTCGGGCGTGGGTTCGCCCGGCCCCGTTCCTTCGTCGGCCGGGGTACCAGCCCCGCCCTCAATCCCCCGCCAAAGCGCCACGGGAAATCGACACCAGCACATCCGGATCGCGGGGCGGCAGGTACGTCACATGCGACTCCCGCGCGATCTCCTTCAATTCGCCCGTCGCAAGCATGTCACCGATGATGCCGCTGACCCGCGCCACCAGCGCCGCTTCGCTTTCAAGCCCGACGAACCCCATATTGAATCCCAGCGAATGGTAATACCCGGACTCGCGCAAATTCGTGTCCGGATGCCGCTCCCGATAGGCGTCGAACTCGGTCTGCCCGACCAAAACGGCGTCGTACGCGCCGCTCTCCAACCCTTCGAACAGCCCCCGCCCGGCCAGCACATGCGTGATCTGGTCCATGAACCGCCCGCCGCCATACGCCCGGAGCACCGCGTCGGCGAGCGTGGCCTCCTCCACCCCCAGCCGCAATCCGGCCAGGTCGCTCAGCCGCCGCACGGTCCGATCCGCCGCCTTCGGCCCAAGCACCACGGTCAAAGGCTCGAACCGGTAGCCCCGCGTGGCGATCAGCGAGCCAAGCGTCACCCAGCGCCTGCGATCGCTGGGTTTCCCGCCTTCATAGCCGGGCAGTCTCGCCCGATCCGCCCCCGGCTTTCCCAGCGCGTCGGCGATCAGCGGATATCCGGCGACGAGCTGGCAGCGCCCATCCGACAACAGGGCGTTGGCCTGCTGGTCCGGGCGGTCATCGAAATCCCGGCCGCCCTCGAACCATTGCACGGCGAATTCGCGGCCGAGCCGCTTCGCCACGGCGCGTGAAACCGCCAGGTCGAAGCCGCCCGTCGCCTCGCCCCGCTTGAACGAGAGCGGCGGGACGTTCTCATCCAGGCAGACCGTCAGCGCCGGCTCGGCCCGCGCGGGCAGGGCGCAGGCGACAAGCAGCGCCAGCGCCGCGAGCCCGCGCGCGGTGCGCCTACTTCGCAAGAGCGAAGACCCACAGCGAACCCCCGGCCGGAACGCTGGCCAGGCGCTCGTCGCCGGCATAGAGCGCGTAACCGCCGCCAATGCCGGACGACACCGCCACGTACTGCACGCCGTCCTGCTCCCACGTGACCGGCTGCCCCTCAATGCCGGAGCCGGTTTGGAACTGCCAGAGCTGCTGGCCCGTGTCGGCGTCGAACGCGACGAACTCTCCGGTCAACTGGCCGTCGAAAACGATTCCGCCCGCCGTGGAGAGCACGCCGCCCCAGCGCGGGGGTCCGCTCGGCACCTCCCACCGCGACTTTCCGGTGAGCGGCTCGATCGCCTTGAGATACCCGACCGTCTTATCCTTCGGGAACACCCACTCGATGTCCGCGCCCCAGTACACGGTCCCGGCGCGGTATTGCGGCCGCGTCGGCTTGTACTTCATGCCGAGTTCGAGGGTGTTGGCGTACACGAGCCCTGTCCGCGGATCGAAGGACGCCGGCCCCCAGTTCTTCGAACCGAACACGCTCGGCCAGATCTCGGTGGCCTCCTCCGTGGCCCGCATCTTCTTCGTGACATCCGAATCGATCGGCCGCCCGCCCTCGTCGATGCCCGTGGCCCAGTTGATCGTCTTGCCGTACTGGTTCGCGGCGATCAGTTTGCCGTCCGCCCGGTCGAACACGTAGAAGAAGCCGTTGCGGTTGGCGTCCATGAGCACTTTCCGGGGCTGGCCGCCGATGTCCAGCGTCGCCAGGATCATCTCCGCCACCGAGTCGTAGTCGTACGGATCGTTCGGCGTGAACTGGAAGTGCCACTTGATCTTGCCGGTCTTCGGATCGAGCGCCAGCACCGAGCAGGTGTAGAGGTTGTCGCCCTTCCGCATCAGGGCGTTCCACGGCCCGGCGTTGCCGACGCCCCAATAGACGGTGTGCAGCTCCGGGTCGAACGATCCGGTGATCCAGGTCGAGCCGCCGCCGTGCTGCCAGGTGTCGCCGGGCCAGGTCTCGTTCCCCGGCTCGCCCGGCCCGGGGATCGTGTAGGTGCGCCAGAGGTGCTTTCCGGTCTGCGGATCCCAGCCGTCGATGAAGCCGCGGATGCCGTACTCGGCCCCCGAGATGCCGGTGATCACCACCCCGTCGGCGACCAGCGGCGCCGCGGTCGCGGAATACCCGGTCTTCCAGTCGATCACCTTCTCGTTCCACAGCTCCTTGCCGGTCTTCGCGTCGAGCGCG
>DATFDN010000438.1:0-3340 GCA_035252035.1 Acetobacteraceae bacterium
GGGGCCAGCGCGCGGCCCCGCGAGGGCGCCCGCTTCGAGCGCCACTGGGGCGATCCCCGTCGCGCGGGACTCCAGCTCGCCCGCCTGGCCGTCGCGTTCGCTCCCCCCGCCGGCCGTTCCGAACAGCCGCGACAGCAATCCCGCGCCCGCCACGCCTAGTCGCCCGCTTGCCGCGGGGCGCCGCCGGTCAACGCCTCGATCTGGGTCAGCAGACGCGAGAAGTCCACCGGCTTGGGATGGTAGTCATCGCACCCGGCGGCCAGCGCCTTCTCCCGATCCCCCGACATGGCGTGCGCGGTCAGCGCGATGATCGGCACCGAGGCGGTCCGCTGGTCTCCCTTCAGCACCTCGGCGGCGGTCCAGCCGTCCATGACCGGCAGGTTCATGTCCAACAGCACCACGTCGGGCGGCGAGGCGAGCGCCTTGTCCACGCCGTCCTGCCCGTCCACCGCCACGCTCACCTCATAGCCCCGGCGCTTGAGCCGGCGGGACAGGAAATCCCAGATCTCCTCGTGGTCCTCGACCAACAGAACGCGCGTCATGCCTCAGCCTCCTTGCCGCCCGGCTGCGCGCCGCGATGGCGCGCGAGCACCGCGCGCAAATCCTGCGCGAGCTCGCCCAGGCTGATCGTTCCCTTGATCAAGACCTGATCGGCCTGCCGTTCGAGCCGCTCCCGCTCGGACGCGGTGACATCCTTGGCCGTCAGCACGATCACCGGGACGTCCCGCCATTCGGGGCGGCCGCGTAACGCGGCCAGGAACTCGCACCCATTCATGACGGGCATCATCAGATCGAGCAGGATCAGCGCGGGGACGCCGGCCGCGACGCGCTCCAGCGCCTCGCGCCCATGACTCGCCTCCGCAACGCTCCAGCCGTCGCGCTCAAGCATGACGCGCAGCCGCGCGCGCGCGTCCACGTCATCATCGACCACCAGCACGTCGGCTTGCTGCGATGCGTGGCGGTAGCGGTCCATGATCGCCTTCAGGCGGTCCCACTCGATCGGCTTGACCAGGTAATCCGTGGCGCCCAGCGCGTAGCCGAGGCTCTGCTCGTTTACGACGGAGACCATCACCACGGGCGTGTCGGCCAGCTCCGGGTCGGAGCGGATGGCGTGCAGCACGGACCATCCATCCACATGCGGCATCTCCACATCCAGCAGCACCACCCGGGGCCGCAGGGCGCGCGCCAAGGCGAGGCCGGCGCGGCCGTCCACGGCGGTGCGGGCACGGAACCCCTCCCGGCGCAGGAACCGGGTCAGCAGCTCGCGCGCCGCTGGATCGTCGTCGATCACCAGCACGCAGTCGCCCGCGTCCGCCTCGGACCCGGCATGGGCGTCGTCGATCGCGGCGCTCTTGGCGCCGGAGTCGAGCGCCGCCGGAATGTCCATCGTGAACACCGATCCCCGTCCCGGCTCGCTCTCCGCGCGCACATCGCCGCCCATCATCTGGCAGAACGCCCGCGTGATCGCCAAGCCGAGCCCGGTGCCGCCGAACTGCCGCGTGGTGGACTCATCGGCCTGGGTGAAGCGCCGGAACAGCCTGCCGAGCTGCTCGGCGGTCATGCCGATCCCGGTGTCGCGCACCGAGAAAACGAGCCAAGGACGCCCGTCCCGCGCCTCGCGCCGGGCGCGGAGCGTGATCGTGCCCCTTTCCGTGAACTTCGCCGCGTTGCTCAGCAGGTTCAGGAGGCACTGCTTCACCTTCACCTGGTCCGTGCGCGCCCCGCCGAGCGCGTCGCCGAAATCGAGCACCAGCCGGTTCTCCTTCCTCTGCACCAGCGGCCCCGCGACATCGACGATCTCGCGCAGCATCTCCGCCACCTCGAACCGCTCGGCGACGACGGTCATCCGCCCGGCCTCGATCTTCGAAAGGTCGAGCACGTCGTTGATGAGGCTCAGCAGGTGGCGGGCGTTGGCGGTGATCTTGTTGAGGTCTTCGACGAGGCGCGGATGGCCGAGATCCTCAAGCTCCTCCTCCAACATCTCGGTGTAGCCGATCACCGCCGAGAGCGGGGTGCGCAGCTCGTGGCTCATGTTGGCGATGAACGTGCTCTTGGCCCGGTTCGCCTCCTCGGCCGCGTCGCGCGCCGCCTCCAGCTCGGCCTGGAACTGCTTCGCCTCGGTCACGTCGGTGTGGATGCCGATCCATTCCCGGATCTCGCCCCGCTTGTCCAGGATCGGCACGGCCAGGCCCCGCATGACGCGCCACGCCCCGTCGTGGCGGCGCATCCGAACCTCAAGGTCGAGGCGCGAGCGGCTCGTCAGCGCGCGCTCCCACGCCGCGACCGCCGCCGCGCGGTCCTCCGGGTGGATCACCTCGATCCATCCCGAGCCGCGCAGCGCCTCGAAGCTCTGGCCGGTGAACTTGCTCCAGCGCGGCTGCGGCCACTCGAAGTCGCCGCTGGGCGGCATGTTCCAGATGATGTCGGCCGCGGCGTCCACCAAGGTGAGGAACCGCTCCTCGCTGGCGCGCAGCCGGTCCTCGGTCGCCATCTGCGCGGTGATGTCGGTGTTGGTGCCGAACCAGCGCAGGACGTGCCCCTTGGCGTCGCGCAGCGGCTGGGCGCGGGAGAGGAACCAGCGGAAGCCGCCGTCCCGGCCGCGCAGCGGGAACGTGTCCTCCCAGCCCTCGCCCGCCTCGACGCACGCGCGGAAGCGCGCCGTGACACGCTCCACATGATCGGGGTGATGCACCGCCTTCCAGCCCCAGCCCTCCATCTGCTGGGAATTCGTCCCGGTGTAGTCGTACCAGCGCTGATTGTACCAGAAGATGTAGCCGTCCGCGGCGGCGATCCAGGCGAGCTGGGGGATCAGGTTGGCGAGGTTGCGGAAATCCTCCTCTCCCGGCTGGGGAACAGGGATGGCGGCATCCTGGTGCGCCCTGACATGCGAAGCGGCACTTTGCGGCGCGTCGTTCACCACGATTCTCTCCGCGCTCCTGGCGCTTTCCGTTCCATGATGCTGGAACGCCGGAGCGGGGATTCGGCTCCACCCTCGCGAACCGCTCCGCGCGCTCCCATGTTCCGGCGCGCATCCAGGGTTGCCCGCAGGAGTCCGCGCATCCATGACGCTGCCACAAGCCGAGGCCTTCGGGCTGATCGCGGTCACGATCGCGTTTTTCGTCTGGGGCCGGCTCCCCTACGACCTGGTGGCGCTCGCGGCGTTGCTGGCCGGCATCGCGATCGGCCTGGTGCCGGCGCACCACGCCTTCGACGGGTTCAGCAACGAGATCGTCATCATCATCGCCGCGGCGCTGGTCGTGAGCGAAGGCGTGGCGCGCTCGGGCGTGGTCGAGACGGTCATGCACCCCATCCTGCCGCGCCTGCGGACCGTTCAGACCCA
>DATFDN010000439.1:0-2992 GCA_035252035.1 Acetobacteraceae bacterium
CTCGGCCCCCGAGATGCCGGTGATCACCACCCCGTCGGCGACCAGCGGCGCCGCGGTCGCGGAATACCCGGTCTTCCAGTCGATCACCTTCTCGTTCCACAGCTCCTTGCCGGTCTTCGCGTCGAGCGCGATCACGTGGGCGTCGAGCGTGGCGCGGAACACCTTGCCGTCATACAGCGCCGCGCCGCGGTTGATGATGCCGCAGCAGACGATGCGCGGCGTCTCCGGCGGGTACTCGACCTTGGTCTTCCAGATCTGCCTGCCGGTCTTGGCGTCGATCGCCATGGTCGCCGAATTGGTGGTGACGTAGACCACCCCATTGTAGACGAGAGGCTGCGACTCCTCGCTGCGGTTGTCGTCGTAGCTGTAGTTCCAGACCGGCACCAGGCGCTTCACCGTCTGCTTGTTGATCTGGTCGAGCGGGCTGAACCGCTGGAGATTGTAGCCCATGCCGTAATTCAGCACGTTGCCGGTGTCGGTCGCCCCCTTGGCCAGCTCGTCGGCGGTCTGGGCGAATCCTCCGGCCAGCGGCAGGACCGCGAGCGCGGTCGCGAGCAGCAGCGCTTTCATGATTTCCTCCCCACCCCTTGTGCATTTCCGGAGTGTCTCGCGCTCTCCGGCGCCTGGGCAGGAGCATGGAGGCCCGGTTCATGACGGTCAAGCCGGTGGCGGTGCCATCATGAAGGGAGCGCGCCTCGCGCCGTCGTGGGCTGGCGGCGGTGCATCCATGCCGCGATGCGCAAAATTGTTCCTGTCACGGCGAGAGTCGCAAAGGGCACATATCCGAGCAGGCTTTTGGCATCCAGATGGATCGGGTGATTGATAAAGTCGAATAGAAAAGCCAAAGAAATGTACTCAAGCCCCACGGTGCGCAGGATGCGCCAGCGCAAGGGACCGAGCATTCCCGACAGACGTTTGATTGAGAGCAGGGCCAGGAGATAAACCCACACCAGCCCGATGGTGAAGAAGGCGAACGTTGCCCCCGTGACGGGCGGCTGCGGCGATATCCGGAAAAGCCAGACCACGAGGCCAGCATGGACCAGGTGCGCCGAGGCGAAGGCCAAGCCCAAGTCACGCCCGCGCCGCGCCAGGCTTTGGAAGGCCGCGCCGAACAAGGCCGCCAGGGCGCTGCCGGCATAGGCGAGCCAGAACAGGACGAACGAGAAGCGCGCTGTCACCTCCAGGGCGCGGCGCAAGCCGGTCGGTCCGATGCCACACGCCGCGAGAGTGAGAGCCGCCAGGGCGACGGCCGCGCATAAAGCCGCGCCCATCCACAGGCCTGTGGCGGATCGGCGCTGCATCGAACGTCTCCGGCCGGTTCCGTGGCCTGATGCTAGCCCGCCTCCGGGCATGACGCGAGCGAGGGTTGCAGCGCAGGGCGCGGGCATGGTGGGCGCACGTGGGATTGAACCACGGACCTCCTCCGTGTCAGGGAGGCGCTCTCCCGCTGAGCTATACGCCCGCGCCGCCTATCTGCCAGGCAAGGCATCCCGGTTCAAGTCTTCCGTGCAGCAGCGCGGCAGAGGGATCGCGGTCAGCCGGTGGCTTCGACCGCCGCCACATCAAGCAGCCGCTCGATCACCTCCGGTTCCTGCGCGCCGGCGATGGCGTGGCGGCCGGCGACGACGAAACAGGGCACGCCGTTGATGCCGAGACGGTGCGCCCGGAGATTGTCGGCGTGGACCGCGTCCGCCTCCTGGTCGCTGGCCAGAAAGGTGCGCACGGCCGCGCGGTCCAGCCCGCAGGCGCCTGCGATCAGGGCCAGGGACGACGCGCTGCCGATATCGAGCCCATCGGTGAAGTGCGCCGAGAACAACGCTTCGACCAGCGCATCGGCGCGGCCGCAGCGCGCGGCGAAGCGCACCAGCCGGTGCGCGTCCAGGCTGGAGGGCGTGCGGCGGATGCGATCGAAGCGGAACAGAACGCCCTCGCTCCGGCCGATCTCGCCGATTGAGGCGTAGAGACGCCGTGCCCGGTCCTCGCCGCCGAACTTGCGGATCACGTATTCCGGGCGGGGCATCCCGCCACGCGGCATGTCCGGGTTGAGCAGGAAAGGCCGCCAGATCAGGTCGATCAGCAGATCCGGCCGGCGGCGCAGGGTGCGCATCAGGCGCCGCGTGCCCAGGAAGCACCAGGGACAGACAAGGTCGTGGACAACCTCGACAGTCAGGCGGGCCTTGGGCGGAGCGAGGATGTTCACGGCGCACTCGGTCGGCTGTCACGATCCTATCATCACGGGATGCCAACTCGGCCGCAAGACATATCACGATGGTTGAATTTCATTACCTGGTTATCAACCCTTTGGCGTTACGACGCGGGACAGACCCGGACAAGCGCCCCGCATGAACGCCCTGACCAAGCCCGCCGCCATCGCCCGCGTCCGCACCTTCGCCTTCGCCGGGATCGAGGCGGTGCCGGTCGAGGTGCAGGTGCAGATATCATCCGGATTGCCCGCCTTCCTGGTGGTCGGCTTGCCCGACAAGGCCGTTGGCGAAGCGCGGGAGCGGGTGCGCGCGGCGCTCTCGGCGATGGGCCTCGCCCTGCCGCCGCGTCGGTTGCTCATCAACCTCGCCCCAGCCGACCTGCTGAAGGAAGGCAGTCACTACGACCTGCCGATCGCGCTCGCCGTGCTGGCGGCCATGGACGTGCTGCCGCGCGACGAGGTGGAAGGGTACGCCGCCCTAGGGGAGCTGCACCTGGATGGCACGCTGCACCCGGTGGCGGGTGTGCTGCCCGCCGCGATCGGCGCCTCGGCGCGCGAACTTGGGCTGGTCTGCACCGCCTGCCAGGGCGGCGAGGCGGCCTGGGCGGGGCGGATCGAGGTGCTGGCCGCGCCCGACCTTCTATCGCTCGTCAATCATTTCCGTGGCGACCAGGTTCTCACCCCGCCCGATCCGGCCGGGTTGGCCGAGGCCGCGCGGGGTCCGGATCTGAGCGATGTCAAGGGAATGGAAGTCGCCAAGCGCGCCTTGGAGATCGCCGCCGCTGGCGG
>DATFDN010000440.1:0-4845 GCA_035252035.1 Acetobacteraceae bacterium
TGGCGTCGGCGCGCGGCCCCGCTCCCGGCGCCCACGGCGCCTCGGCCGTCACGACATCGGCGCCATGGACCTGGGTGAGGCCGAGCAGGCGTTCCGGCGCGACGCCCGTGGCGCGCGCGGCGCGCGCCCGGTTCTCCAACACCGCCTCGCGCGAATCCGGCCCCGACAGGCTGCAATTGAGCGAGGCGAACGCGCCTTCGGACACGCCGCCCTCGCGGGTGAAGAAGCCATGCGGGACCGGCAGGATCGGCGAGAGGAGCGGAGCGGGGAATGTCATTCTGAGCGGCCTATAGGGCGCCCGCCGCGTCCCTGTCACTCGAATCCCGCCGGCGCCGGCGAATTGGGCGAGCAGATCGCGATGGCCTTGAACAGCCGGCCCATCTGGTCGGGTTCCATCAGGCGCCGCGCCGCCTCGATCAAAGCCTGTCCCTCGCCTGGCGCGCAGGCGCGGGCCAGGCGGTCGGTGCGTTGCGGCAGGCCCAGCGCTGCCAGGAACGGGCCTTGCGGGACCGGGCCATGGACCGCGGCGCCCGCGTCGCGGGCCACTCGGGCCAAGGCGGCGAAATCGACATGCGCCGTCAGGTCGGCGCTCCCTGGATCGTCGAGCGGGTCGGCCGGTCGGCCGCCGCGAATCGCCTGGAGGCTGTCGCCAAGCGTGCTCTCGGCGGGGCCATAGTCGATCAGCAGCGCCGCGCCGGGACGGGCCGCGACGCGGCGGCCGAGCGCGGCGGCGAAGTCGAGCGCCGCTTCGCGCACCTCAAACACCAATCCCTCTGGTTCTTCACTCCCCCTCTCCGCCCGTTCCGGGGGGAGAAGGGCATTGCCGGCGTCGCAAGAAACCTCCACGAACCGCCTCCCGCTCACGAACCGCTCCGTCCACCCCCTGCCCCGCCACACGAACTGCCGGACCGGCAGCGCGTCGAGGAATTCATTGGCCAGCAGGATCAGCGGCGACTCGGGCAGGCTCGCCAGGCCGTCGTGCCACGCCGCCCCCGGAAGCAGCCGCGCTTGCGCCGCCCGCAGCCGGGGCGAGGTCTCGATCAGGTGCAGGGAAAGCGCGTCGCGGAACGCCGGCATCGTGGACGCGATGGCGCGCAGCGCGTCGCGCATCAGCGTGCCGCGCCCTGGTCCGGCCTCGGCCAGTGTCACCGGCGCGGGACGGCCCATTTGGTCCCACGTCACGGCCGCCCAGGTCCCCAGCACCTCCCCGAACGCCTGGCTGATCTCGGGCGCGGTGGTGAAGTCGGCGAACGGGTCACGGGCCGCGTAGTAGGCAGCGTTCGCCCGCGCCATGAAGCGATCGAGGCGCTCCGGCGCGCTCACCCCGGCGACGGACGCGCCGCGCGCCGCGCCCGCGCGCTATAGGCGATCAGTCCCAGGCCGATCAGCAGCATCGGGAAGGACAGGATCTGGCCCATCGTCAGCACCCCGGCGATGTAGCCCAGGAAGGCGTCCGGCTGGCGGAAGCACTCGGCGACGATGCGGCAGATGGCGTAGCCCACCAGGAAGGCGCCGGTCAGCATCCCGAAGCGCGCCCGCACCCGTTCGCGCCGCGCCAGCGCGAGCAGGATCGCCAGCAGCACGATCCCTTCCAGGAACGCCTCGTAGAGCTCGCTCGGGAAGCGCGGCACGTAGGGCGGACCGGCCTGCGGATAGATCAACGCGCCCGGCCACCACGCCGGCGCCTCGCGCCCCCACAGCTCGCCATTGATGAAATTGGCGACCCGGCCCAGCCCGAGGCCGATCGGCACGCAGACGGCGATGCGGTCGGCGAAGCCCAGCGCATTGATCCGGTTGCGCCAGCAGAACCAGAAGATGGCGACGGCGACCCCGATCGCCCCGCCATGGAAGCTCATGCCGCCTTGCCAGACCTGCACGATGCGCGCCGGGTGCGCGAAGTAGAGACCGGGCTGGTAGAACAGCACGTAGCCGAGCCGCCCCCCCAGGATCACCCCGAGCGTCGCCCAGGTCAGGAAATCGTCCGTCTGCTCCGGCGTGGCGACGCGCGGCGCCCGCGTCACCAGCCGCCGCGCCAGCCGCCAGCCCAGCAGCAGGGCGGTGATGTAGGCCAGCGCGTACCAGCGGATCGCGAACGGCCCGAGCTGGAGGGCGACAGGGTCGAACTGCGGGAAGACCAGCGGAGCGTTCATGCGGTCACACGTAGGGATCGGCTTGGGTTAGATAGGTCTGGATGTAGCACCGGACTCCGTCCTCCAGCGAGGTGAACTGGCCAGGGAAGCCGGCCGCGCGGAGCCGCTCCGTGCTGGCCTCGGTGAACGCCTGGTACTGGCCGCGCAGCGCCTGCGGCATGTCGATGAACGCGATGGCAGATTCCTGCCCGGCCGCGTCGCACACCGCGCGGGCGAGGTCGAGGTAGGTGCGGGCGCGGCCGGTGCCGACATTGAACAGCCCGCTCACGGCGGGCGTGTCGAGCAGCCAGAGCAGGACATCGACCACATCGCCCACCCAGATGAAGTCGCGCGCCTGCGCCCCGTCGGCGAGCCCCGCCCGGTCGGAGCGGAACAGGCGGACAGGCTGGCCCGAGGCCAGCTCATCGTGCTTGACCTTCACGACCGAGATCATCGCGCCCTTGTGGTACTCGTTCGGGCCGTACACGTTGAAGAGCTTCAGCCCCGCCCATTGCGGCGGACGCGGCTCGCCCCGCGCGATCATGCGCGCCACGCGCAGGTCGAAGGCGTGCTTGGTCCAGCCGTAGAGATTGAGCGGGCGCAGCCGCCGCAACGCCTCGAGCGAGAAGTCGTCGCCGAACCCGGCCGACCCGTCGCCATAGGTCGCCGCCGAGGACGCATAGATCAGGCGCACCCGCCGCGCGGCGCACCACCGCCAGAGCCGCAGCGGCAGCTCGACATTCGTGGCCCAGGCGCGGTCGGCGTCGGTCGCGGTGGTCTCGCTCACCGCGCCCAGATGGATCAGCGCGTCCAGGGGTGGGTCGGTGGCGAGGAAGTCGTCCAGCGCCTCGGGCGGAATCAGCCTTCCAGGGGGATGCTTGGCGAGGTTGCGCCACTTGCCGCGACCGCCCAGCCAATCCACCACGACCGTCTCGACCTCCCGGCGGGCCAGCGCGGCATGAAGGTTCGAGCCGATGAAACCGGCCCCGCCCGTGACCATCATCATAGGCGCGGCTTATACGGGCATTCACGCGCGCGCGGCAAAGATCCGCGACAGGAGGGCACCATGGCGGAACGACCGAAGTTCTTCGACGACCTGGCCGGGGTCGCCGGAGGGGCGATCTCGGCCCTAGCGGGCCTGCGCGAAGAGGCGGAGGCGATGATCCGCTCACGCGTCGATGACACGATTCGCCGCCTCGACTTGGTCCGCCGCGACGAGGTGGCGGCGATCCAGGAGATGGCCGCCAACGCGCGCAGCGGCCAGGAAACGGCCGAGGCGCGGCTCGCGGAGGCGCTGGCGCGTCTGGCGAGCCTGGAGTCGCGGGTCGCCGCGTTGGAGGCGGCGGGGCGCAGCCCCGACCCGGCAACCGCGCCCTGATGTGGCGCGTTTGTAACAGCCGAGCGGGCCGACTCGGCACGCCGCTTGCGGCGGGGTCGGCCCGGTCGGTAGGGTGAGCCTCGTGGCTTCTCGGTGCGGGTGCGCAAGCACCTGTCCCGCCCGGCCTTCCTCTAGACGGGAGACCCCGCATGTCCGCCACGTCCATCGCCGCTCCGCTCGATGCCGCGGCCAACCCCCTCGACATGTTGGAGCAGATCATCACCGCGAATGACTGGGCCTGCGACCGGCGCAGCGACAGCGAAATGGCCGCCGAGGCGCCCGGCCGGTGGTGCGACTACGGGCTCTATTTCAACTGGTCGCACGAGATCAGCGCCATGCACTTCACCTGCGCCTTCGACATGAAGGTGCCGGCGAAACGCCGCGCCGCGCTGTACGAGCTGCTGGCGCTCGCCAACGACCGGCTGTGGATCGGGCACTTCGCGATCGACCCCGACGACGGGATGCCGGTGTTCCGCCATGCCGTGCTGCTGCGCGGCGCCCCCGGCGCCTCCACCGAGAGCCTGGAGGACATGGTCGATATCGCCATCACCGAGTGCGAACGCTTCTTCCCGGCCTTCCAGTTCGTCCTCTGGGGCGGCAAGACCCCGCGCGAGGCGCTGGACGCGGCCATGCTGGAGTGCGCCGGGGAGGCATGAGCGGAGGCATGAGCGGGCCGATCCCACCCGTCCTGCTCGTCGGCTGCGGCCGGATGGGGGGCGCCATGCTGGCTGGCTGGCGCGAGCGGGGCCTCGCGCCCTCCGTCGCCGTCGATCCCGCGCCGGAGGCCGCGCGCCAGGCCGGCGCGGACCTGGTCGTGGCGGAACAGGCCGGGGGCGTGCCGGCGGGTTTCACGCCGGCCGCAGTCGTTCTCGCCATAAAGCCGCAGAACGCGGCGGAGACGCTGCCGCTCTATCGG
This sequence comes from Acetobacteraceae bacterium, assembly GCA_035252035.1. Classification (GTDB taxonomy): domain Bacteria; phylum Pseudomonadota; class Alphaproteobacteria; order Acetobacterales; family Acetobacteraceae; genus DATFDN01. Next base: position 4,424 of record DATFDN010000440.1, read on the forward strand.
CGGTTCGCCGGACGTTCCGTGTTCCTGAGCATCATGGCCGGGCGCACCCTGGCCGGGATCGGCGCCCTGCTCGGCGCTGGAGCGCAGGTGGTGCGCGCGATGCCGAACACCCCCGCGGCGGTCCGCCAGGGGATCACCGTCGCCTGCCCCGGCGCGGGCGTGACGGCGGAGCAGCGCGCGCTCTGCGACCGGCTGCTCCAGGCGATCGGCGCGGTGGCGTGGGTGGATGACGAGGCGCTGCTCGATCCCGTCACCGCCGTCTCGGGCAGCGGCCCAGCCTATGTGTTCCTGCTGGCCGAGCTGCTGGAGCGGGCGGCGCGCGAGCAGGGGATTCCCGCCGGCCTCGCGCGCGCCCTCGCCCGCCAGACGGTGGCCGGATCGGGCGCGCTGCTGGCGGCGAGCGCGGACTTCCAGCACAGCTA
>DATFDN010000441.1:0-5065 GCA_035252035.1 Acetobacteraceae bacterium
CGCGCTCGACGCGAAGACCGGCAAGGAGCTGTGGAACGAGAAGGTGATCGACTGGAAGACCGGGTATTCCGCGACCGCGGCGCCGCTGGTCGCCGACGGGGTGGTGATCACCGGCATCTCGGGGGCCGAGTACGGCATCCGTGGCTTCATCGACGGCTGGGATCCGCAGACCGGAAAGCATCTCTGGCGCACCTACACCGTCGCCGGCCCCGACGATCCGAACGGCAAGACCTGGCCCGGCGACACCTGGCAGCATGGCGGCGGGTCCGCCTGGATCACCGGATCATTCGACCCGGACCTGCACACCGTCTATTGGGGCACTGGCAACACGGGATCGTGGAACGCGGAGTCCCACAAGGGCGACAACCTCTACACCTGCTCGGTCCTCGCGCTCGACCCGAAGACCGGCAAGATCAAGTGGCACTACCAGTTTTCCCCAAATGATCCCTATGATTACGACAGCGTGGCCGAGATGGTCCTGGCCACGCTGACCATCGACGGCAAGCCAACCAATGTCGTGATGGACGCCAACCGCAACGGGTTCTTCTACGTGCTGGACCGCTCCAACGGCAAATTGCTGGCGGCGAACCAATATGGCGAGAAGGTGAACTGGGCGAGCGGGATCGACATGAAGACCGGACGCCCCATCGAGACCGAAGCGAGCAAGCGGGTCCATGCCGGCGAGAGGGTCGAGATCTGGCCCGGCGCGATGGGCTCGAAGAACTGGAGCCCGATGTCGTTCAATCCGAAGACCGGCCTAGCCTACGCCAACACGCTCAATTTCGGGATGAACTACAAGTCGGTCACGCCTGTCTATCGCGCCGGACTCAGCTATTGGGGCGCCGATATCAGTTGGGTCTGGCCGGACGGTCCGCGCGGCATCCTCAAGGCCATCGATCCGATGACCGGGAAGGCGAAGTGGTCGGCGCCGAGTGATATTCCCCGCTTCTCCGGGGTGCTCTCGACCGCCGGCGGCGTCGTGTTCGCGGGCAAGCTGACGGGCGAGTTCGAGGCGTTCGACGCCGACACGGGAGAGAAGCTTTGGCAGTTCCAGACCGGCTCCGGCATCGAAGGCCAGCCCGTCACCTGGCGGCAGGATGGCGTCCAATATGTCGCCGTGTCCAGCGGCATCGGCGGGGTCTATGCCATCTACGGTGGCGACGAGCGCCTGGCCAGCGTTCCGGCCGGAGGGTCGCTCTGGGTCTTTGCCCTCGCTCAATAGCCATCCGATCGGCGCGGCCGGAGATACGAGGGACGCTCCGCCGCGCTGTGCAAGCCGAGAGATGATGAATGCGTGCAAGCTGCTGGGTGATATTGGCTGGACTGACCGTGAGCGCCTTGGCAGCCCGGCCAGCTACCGCGGGAGACGCGGTTGCCGATGAGACCTCTCCGCCTTCGCCGGAGCTGGCCCAGCAGGGCGCCGAGCTGTTCGGCCAAATCTGCTCGCACTGCCATGGGATACACATGGTCAATCCCGGCAATTCCTCCTTCGATCTCAGGAAATTCCCGCACGACCAGCGGGACCGGTTCTTCAACTCGGTGACGCATGGCAAGGGCAACATGCCGCCCTGGGGCGACATCCTGAAGCCCGAGGAGATCGAGGCGCTTTGGGCCTACGTACGCACCGGAGGGAAAGGGTGAGGTCAGCCGCGCGGATTGTCCTTTTGCGGGAACTCCGCCCGTATCGCGGCTGAATGCTCGCCGATCCCTGGCACTGGCCCCAGCGCGCGCGGCCCCTCCGAGGCCAGCACCGGGGGCGCGGCGATCGACACCACGCCGTTCGGCGTCGCCACGTCGGTCCGCCGCAACGCCGGGTGGCGCGCGAACGCGGGGAGATCGTTGACAAAGCCGAAGGCGGTGTTGGCCCGCCGCAGCCATGACGCCGCCTCCTCGCGCGTCAGGCGGGCGAAGGCGGCCGCGATGTGCCCATCGACCATCGCGCGGTTCGCCACTCGCGCCACGTTGGTCTCGAATCCCGGCCGCCGCGGCAACTCCGGCTCATTCAGGAAACCCGCGCAGAACTGCGCCCACTCGCGCTCGTTCTGAATGGCGATCAGCACCAACGCGCCATCCGCCAGCGCGAAGGCGCCGTATGGACAGATCGAGGGATGCGCGAGGCCTAGCCGGGCCGGCGCTTTGCCCGTGCCTTCGAAGAACAGCAGCGGCACGTTCATCCAGTCGGCCATGCCGTCGAACAAGCTCACCGCGAGGCCCTTGCCGCGCCCGGTGATCCCCCGCTCGATCAGCGCCTCCAGGATGCCCGCGTGGGCGGCCATGCCGGCGGCGATATCGCAGGCCGACACGCCGACCCGGCCCGGCCCGGCCGGATGGCCGGTGATCATGGCAAGCCCGGACTCCGCCTGCACCAGCAAATCGTACGCCTTCATGGTGGCGTACTCACCGGTCTCGCCATAGCCGGAGATATCGACGGTGATCAGGCGCGGATGGCGGGCACGCAGCGCCGCCGATCCGAAGCCCGCGCGCGCCGCCGCCCCAGGGGCGAGGTTCTGGATGAACACGTCCGCGCGCGCCGCGATGCGGTGCAGCAATGCCGCGTCGGCGGCGTCCTTGATATCGGCGACCAGGCTCTGCTTGCCGCGATTGAGCCACACGAAATAGCTCGACTGGCCCTTGGCCGCCCCATCGTAGCCGCGCGCGAAATCGCCCTCCGCCCGCTCCACCTTGATGACCCGTGCCCCCGCGTCGGCGAGCCGCGAGCTCGCGTACGGCGCCGCGACCGCCTGCTCGAACGACAGGACGAGCAGGCCCTCCAAGGCTCCGGCCATCAGTAGCTCCGTGGCAGGCCGAGCACATGCTCGGCGATGTAGGACAGGATCAGGTTCGTGCTGATCGGCGCCACCTGATAGAGCCGCGTCTCGCGGTATTTGCGCTCGACGTCGTACTCCTCGGCGAAGCCGAAGCCGCCATGGGTCTGGACGCACGCCTCGCCAGCGGCCCAGGACGCCTCGGCGGCCAGCATCTTCGCCATGTTCGCCTCTTCCCCGCAGGGCAGGCCGGCCTCGAACTTGCGGCAGCCCTCCCGGACCAGCAGCTCGGCCGCGCGCATCTGCGCGTAGGCCCGCGCGATCGGGAACTGCACGCCCTGGTTCTGCCCGATCGGGCGGTTGAACACGCGCCGGTCGTTGGCGTAGGCAACCGAGCGGCGGGTGAACCACTTGGCGTCCCCAATGCACTCGGCCGCGATCAACAGCCGCTCGGCGTTCATGCCGTCCAGGATATAGCGGAAGCCCTTGCCCTCCTCACCGACCAGATTCTCGGCCGGAACAACCACGTTGTCGAAAAAGATCTCGGTCGAGTTGTGGTTCATCATGGTGCGGATGGGCCGGATCGTCATGCCGTGCCCGACCGCCTCGCGCATATCGACGATGAAGGTGGACAAGCCCTCGGTGCGCGACTTGGCCTGCTCGCGCGGCGTGGTCCGCGCCAGCAGCAGCATGAGGTCGGAGTGCTCGGCGCGGCTGGTCCAGACCTTCTGGCCATTGACGATATAGCGCTCGCCTTCGCGGCGGGCGAAGGTGCGCAGGCTGGTGGTGTCGGTGACGCTGGTCGGCTCGGTGACGCCGAACGCCTGAAGCCGCAGCGCGCCGGTGGCGATCTTGGGCAGGTAGGCGCGCTTCTGCTCCTCGCTGCCGTGCCGCAGGATCGTGCCCATAATATACATCTGCGCGTGGCAGGCGGCGCCGTTGCAACCCTCTTCCTGCACCGTCTCCAGGATCGCCGCCGCCGCCGAGAGGGGCAGGCCGGCGCCGCCATACGCCTCGGGGATCAGCGCGGCGAGATAGCCGGCCTCGGTCAGCGCCGCCACGAAAGCCGTCGGATAGCCGCGCTCCCGGTCCAACGCCCGCCAGTACTCGCCGGGGAAGCGGGCACAGAGCTTGCGCACTTCTTCGCGTATTTCCGAGTGCTCGGAGTCTGGCTTATGCTCTTTCATGCAGCTTGTCCCTTCCGTGACCTGAATAGGCTGGGGGGAGCGGAGGGGGCAAAGTCTGCCACACGTCCGCATGAGCGTCGAACTCGATGCGAAGGCCGACGTTGTGAGAGTACCTGCATCGTGGACAGGAGCCAGACATGCCATTCGACGGAAGGGAGTTCACCGGCGCCACACTCGTCCCACCCGCGCCGGCGGTTCCGCAGTCTCCCACGCTTTGGGAGCGTGTGCGCGTTGCCACCCAGTCGTTCCTGCCGCGGCTACGGGCCTTGCCGCCGCTGCGGTCGTTCTCACCCGATCCCGCGATCCCGACGGAGGTTGCGACTGTTCAACTTCTCACGATCGCCCGTGCCCTGATCGCCGACGAGGAGAACTGGGTCCAGGGCCGGTATGAGACCATCGATGGCCGCCGCTGCGCCGTGGGGGCGCTGCGGGTCGCCTCGCGCCTGATGGGCGTGCGCACGCCGCCGCGTGATGCGACCGGCGTGCTGCTGACCGTCGCCAATGGCCGGGGCTTCAACGACATCGAAAAGATGAACGATCGCTCGACCCACGCCCAGGTGCTGTCGGCCTTCGACGAAGCGATCATGCGGGCCAGCGCGCGCAACGCTGCGCTCGGCTGAGCGGCGCTCCCCAACGGCCTCCGTTTTCCCCTCTAAGCGGGGGCCGTGGGCGGAGTTGCCCAGGGGAGTTGTGAGGGACGGGGGCTTGTTCCACCGCCACGCCGGACGAGGCGGGTCGCGGGAGTACGCGTACGATGCAGGTGCGTCCGTGATCCCGCCCAAGGTCGTGAAGGCCAAGGTCGTGAAGACAATGCAACCAATCCCGCTCCGCCTCGTTACAGTGCCGTGGGGATGGTAGCAAGCAGCGAAACAATCAGAGAGGGAACCATGCCACAGACCAGCCACACCAAGGCCGCTGAATCGCACGAAAACGCCGCCAAGGCGCACCGCACCGCAGCCGAGCACCACGGCAAGGGCGACCACCAGGCCGCCCACGCGCATTCCGAGAAGGCGCACATGCATTCCAAGGACGCGCATGAGCACTCGACCCAAGCGCACACCAAAAGCGGCCAGCACGCCAAAGGCGGCCAGCACGCCAAGAAATAAGCTCTTG
>DATFDN010000442.1:0-8503 GCA_035252035.1 Acetobacteraceae bacterium
CCGCCGATGTCGTGCTGACCTGTATGCCAGTGTTCCACGTCGCCGGCGCGAACATGGGCATCCTCGCGCTCGTCTATGGCGCCACCAACCTCGTCATGGAGGAGGTGAGTGTCCCCGGCCTGCTCGATCTGATTCCCCGCCACGGCGTCACGCTGGCGCTGCTGGTGCCGGCGGTCGTGCTCGCCCTGGTGCAGCATCTGGACGCGGCGCGCACCAATCTCAGCTCGCTGCGACGCCTGCTCTACGGTGCCTCGCCCATCGCCGAAGCCACCGTGCTGCGCGCGAAGGCGCTGCTGCCCGGCGCTGAGCTGTGGCAGCTCTACGGCCTGACCGAGACCACCGGCGCGGGCACCTGCCTGCCGCCGGCGCTGCACGAGGGGCCGGGCGCCAAGCTCCGCTCCTGTGGACGGCCCTATCCCGGTATCGAGCTGCGGGTCGTCGGGCCGCTCGGCGAGACGCTGCCGACGGGAGAAGTAGGGGAAATCGTGATCCGCCATGCGTCGGTGATGAAGGGTTACTGGAAGCAGCCCGAGGCGACGCGGGCGGCCTTCTTCGAGGGCGGGTGGTTCCGCACCGGCGATGCCGGCTACTTGGATGACGAGGGCTTCCTCTACATCCACGACCGCATCAAGGACATGATCATCTCGGGCGCGGAGAACGTCTATCCGGCGGAGGTGGAGAACGCCCTGATGGGCCATCCCGCGATCGCCGACGTGGCCGTGATCGGCGTGCCCGACGAGCGGTGGGGCGAGGCGGTGAGGGCGGTCGTCGTGCTCAAGCCCGGCCAGCGGGCGACCCCAGAGGAGATCATCGCCCACGCCCGCGCCCGCATCGCCGGCTACAAACTGCCCAAGTCCATCGACTTCGCCGCCGAGCTGCCGCGCAACCCGAGCGGCAAGATCCTGCGCCGCGAGCTGCGCGCCCCCTACTGGGCCGGGCGGACGCGGCAGGTGAGCTAGGCCGGCCCGATCAAGCTCAAGCCGCGCCTCAGCGCAGCCGGACCGAAGCGCGATGCAGGGTGACGCCGAGACCCTGGCTTGGCGGGATCAGGCCGGGATAGGCGCGAGAGGGGAGAATTTTGCCATCCTTCGACAGCACGGACTGACCCGCCGTGATCACATGCTCGCCGCTCGCGCAGAGCGGCACGTTGAGATAGGGCGCCGGGTCCACCGGCTGGCCGCCGACGAACATGCCGAAATAGAGATGCGGGCCGAAGGTCACGCCGGTCAGACCCACCACGCCCAGCTTCTCCCCGGCCGCGACCACGCGGCTGCCCTCGGCGAAAATCCGCGCGATGGTGCCGAAATGGCTGTACACGGCGACGAAACCAGGGTGCTGGACAAGCATCTCCAGCCCGCCCGGACCGCGGCGCTCGATGCGCAGCACCGTCCCGGCGGCGGCGGCACGGACAGGCGCGCCGAGCGGAGCGGGAAGGTCGATGCCATAGTGGTATGTGCCGGCCTGGGGCCTGCCGGACAGCACGCGCGGCCCGAACGGGGAGGAGACGCAAGCCGGGCTCACCGGTGGCAGCAGCCGCTCCGCGACCGTGGCGGGGGCGGCGAGGGCCGGGAAGCCGGCCAGCGCGAGGGCAAGGGCAAGGGCAAATCGCTGCATGGCGACTCCGTCGGGAGGCGGATTGCCGCGCCAGAAGCCACAGGCGAGCGGCCCAGGTCCACTCAGAACGTCGTGCCGGACCCGGTGCTTGGCGCCGAAGCATTCCTCGTGGGCATCGGAACCACGGATGGCAACCGTGCGTTGTTGCAATGTCCGCAATCTAGAGGAGACGGTCAATGGACAAGGACCGGGTCGAAGGCGTCGGCAAGCAGGTCAAGGGCGCGATCAAGGAGGGCGTCGGCCAAGTCACGGGCGATGCCAAGACCGAGGCCTCCGGCAAGGCCGACAAGGCTGAAGGCAAGGTGCAGAACGCCGTCGGCAGCGCCAAGGATGCGATGAAGGATAAACTGTCCCGCTAAGGCATGGCCGCCGTCCTGCTCGCGATCCTGTTCCTGCTGGTTCTCGCGGCGTTGCCGCGCTGGCCGTACAGCCAGGGGTGGGGATGGTATCCGAGCGGGGCGTTGGCCCTCGCGCTCTTGCTGGCGACGATCGCCCTGATTTTCGCCTGGATATAGCCGCGCTGGGCCGGGTGGGGCGGCGTGCCTCCTACCCTGTCCGCGTCCGGCGGACCCAGGCCGCGAAGGCGTTCAACATCGTGGCCACGAATTCGCGCGTGGGCTGATCGGTCAGTCTACCCTCGGCGTCGAATTTGTTCTGCGCCTGCGCGATCATCACCTCGGGCCGGTTCATCACCAAGCCGTTCAGGAACACAAAGCATTGGCGGAGGTGGTACTGCGCGCGCGCGGTCCCAAGGGCGCTGGGACTCGCCCCCATGAGGGCGATGGGCTTGCCGTCGAAAGGCTGCTCCGGCGGGCGCGAGACCCAGTCGATGGCGTTCTTCAGCACGCCGGGAATCGAATAGTTGTATTCCGGCGTGACAAACAGCACGCCGTCGGCCTCCTTCACCTGCCGCCGCAGCGCCTCCACCGGGGGCGGGAAGCCTTGCTGCTTCACGTCTTCGTTGTAGGGGGGGATGGAGGCGATATTGGCGGTCTCGATGCGCATACTTTCGGGCGCCAACTCCTGTGCCGCGCGCAGGGCCGCCGTGTTGAAGGAGGCCCGGCGCAGGCTGCCCGAGATGCCGAGAATGCGCAGCGTTCCACCATCACCCATTGGCTCTGCTCCGTTCATGCGCGTGCCGTGCCCTAGTGATAGGCCCCGGCAGGTCCAGGGCGCAATGCCGCCTGCCCGCCGGCCTGGTCATTGCGCAAGCAACCCGCGCCGCGAGTCACCGTTCACGCCTCTGCGTGAAACGTATCATCAAGGGAACGCCTAAATGACACGCGCCCTCACAGCCCTCGCCTGCCTTGCCCTGCTCGCCGGCGCCGCGCATACGGCGCACGCGCAAGGCAAGGCACCGACAGCGACAGGACCAGCGCCCACGACCGAGGCACCGGGAACGACGCCCGGCACGTCCGTGCCAGGAATGCCGTCCGGGACAACGCCCGGCCCGGTAGAGCGGCAAGCGCCGCCCAATCAGAACTATAGCGCACAGTCGACCCAGCCAGGCACAATGCCGGTCAATCCGACCGTCGGCGGGTCGAGCAGCACATCCAGCACCGAGACGAAGTAACTTGCGCGCTAGGGGGTTGCGCCTCGAACCTTAGGCTCCATATGCGGGGCGCAGCGGGCCGGTTTGGCTCGCTGGGTTCGACGTTTCCTCCCTAAACTTGGCGGTGCCCTCCAGGCACCGCCATTTTCTTTCGCGCCACCTTCGCTTTAGACTCGCGCCCATGGACCTTGAGTTCTCCGAAGACGAGATCAGCCGCTACTCGCGCCATATCCTGCTGCGCGAGGTGGGCGGCACCGGGCAGGCGCGGCTCAAGGCGGCCCGCGTGCTGATCGTGGGCGCGGGCGGCCTTGGCAGCCCGCTCGCGCTGTATCTGGCCGCCGCGGGCGTCGGCACGATCGGGATCGTGGATGACGACCGTGTGGAGCTGTCGAATCTCCAACGCCAGATCGCACACAATATGGCGAGCTTGGGCACCCACAAAGCCAGATCCGCGGCCGAGGCGGTCAAGGCCATCAATCCAGGCGTGCGTGCGATCGTTCATACCGCGCGGCTCCGTGCCGACAACGCACTCACGCTGATTCGCGAATACGACGTTGTTTGCGACGGCACCGACAATTTTGCCACCCGCTTCCTAGTGGCCGATGCCTGCGTGCTGGCTCGCCGCACCCTGGTCTCGGCTGCCGTGCTGCGCTTCGACGGCCAGCTCTCGGTCTTCAAGCCGCACGCCGATCCAGGCGGACCGTGCTATCGATGCCTCTACCCCGAGCCCCCGCCGCCCGGACTGGTGCCCTCATGCAGCGAGGCCGGCGTGTTGGGCGCGGTGACGGGAGTGATGGGCACGCTGCAAGCCACCGAGGCGCTGAAGGAGATCCTGGGAATTGGCGAGAGCCTGTCCGGGCGGCTGCTGATCTGGGACGCGCTCGCCGCGCGCTTCCGGACCGTGCGGCTGCGGCAAGATCCGGCTTGCCCTCTCTGCGGCCCGGAGCCGCGCATCACCGACCTGTCGGCGCACCGCTGATGGCCGCGCCGCTCGGCCTGCTGCTGATCTCGGGCGGGCATGAGCGGGCGCATTACGCCTTCGTGCTCGCCGCCGCCGCCGCCGCGCTAGGGCGGCGCGTGGTGCTGTTCGCCACCAATGACGGCACGCGGGCGCTGCGCGCCGACATCGCCGGGCTGGACGATGGGGAGCGGGAGGCGCGCGTCCGCGCGGCCGGCGTCGCTGGACTTGCCGAACTCAGGACCGCCGCGGTGGAGATGGGGGCGCGCTTGATCGCCTGCGAAGCGGGCCTGCTGATGGCGGGTGTTCGGGCGGCGGAGCTATTGCCCGGCGTGGAGGTGGCGGGGGTGGCGACGTTCCTGGCCGCGACGGACGGTGGGCAGATTGTCACCTTGTAGGCGGGCCTCAGTGCAGCACGGCTAACCCAGCCAGCCCCGCCGCGTAAGCCGCGATGAGCACCGCGAGCACGCCCCAGAGATATGCTTTGCTAGGCTTGTCGGCTAACTCGGCTTGGGTGGCGAGGTGGGGAAGCGTGGCCGTCAGGGTAGCATCGATTCACACGATCATCGGCTCCAATCGGGCCAGCGCGGCCTTCACCTCGGGCATGTCCTCCTCGAGGCGCGCGGCCTTTGGTTCCAAATCCCGCTCTGGCTGGTCGAGCGGGGCGTCAGGCATGGGGTGGCACCATGCCGTCGCGCAGGCGTAGACTCCAGCGGCGCCGAGGGGTCGCCCATGGCCCTGCCTCCGACGTTTCAATTTCTCCAGCCGCCAAGGAGTCCCCTGCCATGCCCGAGGCCGTCGCCGCCGCGACGCGTGTGTACGAGACCGACGTGCCGGCGCGGCTCGACCGGCTGCCCTGGGCGCGCTTTCACTGGTTGGTGATCATCGGGCTTGGCATCGCGTGGATCCTCGACGGGATCGAGGTGACGCTGGTCGGCTCCTTGTCGGGCGCCATCGTCAAGAGTCCGGCCTTGGCCATGACGCCGAGCGGCATCGGCTACAGCGCGAGCGCCTATCTGATCGGCGCGGTCCTCGGTGCGCTGGTCTTCGGCTGGCTCACCGATCGGCTGGGGCGCAAGAAGCTGTTCAGCGTGACGGTGGCGGTCTACCTGGTCGCGACCGTCGCTTCGGGCTTGGCCTGGAGCTTCTGGTCATTCGCGCTGTTCCGGTTCCTCACCGGCATGGGGATCGGCGGGGAGTACGCCGCTGTCAACGCGACCATCCAGGAGTTGATCCCGGCGCGGCGGCGCGGCTTCACCGACCTGGTGGTGAATGGCAGTTTCTGGATCGGCGCGGCGATCGGCGCCGGGGCGGCGGTGGTGGCACTCGATCCGTCGCTGGTGCCACCCGAGATCGGCTGGCGTGCCGCCTTCGTCATCGGCGGCGCCTTGGGCCTGTTCGTGCTGTATCTGCGGCACTGGATTCCCGAAAGCCCCCGCTGGCTGATGACCCACGGCAAGCCCGGCGAGGCGGAGGCCGTGGTGGCGGGGATCGAGCAGCGCGTGAGCGACGAGACCGGTCAGCCCTTGCCGCCCGTGCCGCCCGGCTCGCGCATCCGGCTGCGCACGGACGTGAAATCCTGGTTCGGCGCCGGCGTGCGCGCGCTGTTCACGCTCTATCTGCGCCGCACCGTGCTCGGCACCGTGCTGATGGCCTCGCAAGCCTTCTGCTACAATGCGGTGTTCTTCACCTACGCGCTGATCCTCACTGATTTCTATAGGATCGCGCCGCGGGACGTGGGACTGTTCATGCTTCCCTTCGCGGCCGGGAACTTCTTGGGTCCGCTCGTGTTGGGGCGGCTGTTCGACACGATCGGGCGCAAGCCGATGATTGTCGCGACCTACGCTGTCTCCGGCGTGCTGATGGCCATCACCGGTTGGCTGTTCGCCGAGGGTTGGCTGGGCGCGGTGGCGCAGACCGGCGCCTGGACCGCGATCTTCTTCGTTGCCTCCGCCGCCGCCTCCGCGGCCTATCTCACGGTCGGCGAGAGCTTCCCGCTGGAGGTTCGCGCGGTCGCGATCGCGCTGTTCTATGCGCTTGGCACTGGCGTCGGCGGCGTGGCCGGGCCGGCGCTATTCGGCGCGCTGATCGACAGCGGCTCGCGCGTGTCCATCATGTGGGGCTACGAGCTGGGTGCCGCGCTCATGGTGATCGCGGCGCTCGTCGCGGCGTGGCTCGGTGTCCGCGCCGAGCGCCGCGCGCTCGAGGACATCGCTCCCCCTCTGTCATCCGTTGGATGAAGGCGTTGCAAATGAACCCGACAACTCACCAACGCCACGTCGTCGCCGCATCGTTCCTCGGCTGGATGCTCGACGCTTTCGATTTCTTCATACTGGTGTTCGTGCTCCACGCCATCGCCGAGACCTTCGGCACCTCGATCACCGCCGTCACCGTCGCCATCACGCTGACCCTGGCGGCCCGCCCGGTCGGGGCCTGGATCTTCGGACGGATGGCGGACCGCTTCGGGCGGCGGCCAACCCTCATGGCCGACGTGCTGTGCTATTCGCTGCTGGAACTGGCCACGGCGTTCTCGCCCAATCTCGCCGTGTTCATCATCATCCGCGCGCTGTATGGGGTGGCGATGGGCGGGGAGTGGGGCGTCGGCGCGTCGTTGACGATGGAATCAATTCCGGCGCATTGGCGCGGCCCGGTCTCCGGATTGCTGCAAGCCGGCTATCCCACCGGATACCTGCTCGCCTCCATCGTGTACTGGGTCGCGTTCCCGTACATCGGATGGCGCGGCATGTTCGTGGTGGGCGCGGCGCCGGCGCTGCTGGTGCTGTATATCCGCCGCGCGGTGCCGGAGAGCCCGGACTGGACGGCCCGCGCCGCCGCCGGGCCGCGACCCTCGATCTGGGCCGTGCTGCGCGGCCATGCCTGGCTGACCGTCTACGTCGTGGCCATGATGACGGCGTTCAACTTCTTTAGCCACGGCACGCAGGATCTCTATCCGACCTTCCTACAGGTGCAGCACCACCTGGACCGCGCGGCGGTGTCGTCCATCGCCATCGTTTACAACATCGGCGCCATCATCGGCGGCCTCGGCTTCGGCGCGCTGTCGCAACGCATCGGGAGGCGTCCGGCGATTGTCATCGCCGCCGTGCTGGCCCTGCCGGTGATCCCGATTTGGGCGTTTTCCGCGACCCCAGTGGCGCTCGGCGCGGGCGCGTTCCTCATGCAAATCTGCGTGCAGGGCGCATGGGGAGTGATCCCGGCGCACCTGAACGAGCTGTCGCCGCCCGATATCCGTGGCACGTTCCCCGGCGTGACCTACCAGCTCGGAAATCTGCTCGCCTCGGCGAACGCGACCATCCAGAGCGGCATCGCGGGCGCGCTGGGCGGGGTGTACTCCTGGCCGCTGGCCGGCGTCGCCGCCATTGTCGCGGTCGCGATCGCGCTGCTGGTCGGCTTCGGGCGCGAGGCGCGTCATGTGCGGATGGGGGGAGAACGGCTCGTCCCGGAGGGCACGATGCCCGCCGAATAGGAGGGCGCGCGCAACGCGCGATACCGCCGCCGGTTATCGCACCAGCCTGATGGATGAGAGGGAGGGTGTCATGGCGGAGCGGAGGATCGATCCTTGGGGACGGGGGCGCACCACGCCAGCGTCCCGCTTCACCGAGGAGGGCAACCCGTTCTTCACGCTTTATCGCGAGATGAACCGGACATTCGACGAGTTCCTGCGCGGCATCGATTTGCCAATGTTCGGCCGCGCCGGCGGCTCGGGCACTTGGCCGCATGTGGACGTGACGGAGACGGACAAGGAGGTGAAGGTCGTCGCCGAGCTGCCTGGGATGGAGGAGAAGGACATCGAGGTGACGCTCGCCGACGGGGTGCTGACCTTGCAGGGCGAGAAAAAGTCGGAAAGCGAGGGCGCGGTCCACCGCGAACGCTGGCATGGCGCGTTCCGCCGGAGCATCCAGCTCGGTCCCGAGGTGGACCCCGAAAAGGTCAGCGCCTCGTTCAAGAACGGCGTGCTGACGGTCACGCTGGGCAAGCGCGAGGAGGCGCAGCGCCAAGTCAAGCGCATTCCGATCGGGGGTTCGGAAACGGCGGGCGGTCCGGGGACGGGGCGCTAGCTGGAGCGTATTCGGAACCGATTGATTTGCGATCCGGCGAACCGCCGCTCCACCTCTCCCGCGAGCGGGAGAGGTGTAATGTGCGCAAGCGGAATTCGGATGGTTCAACGGCATCCGAAAACGCCCTAACGATCTGGCGGCACCGTGATACAGGCTGTGCCGCGCACCGAGAGACGGGCGCAGGCTTGGACGGCGGCTTGCGGCGTCAGCGCCGCGAGCAGGGCACGGTACATGACGGCGCCGCCGAACGGCGTGGTGGGCGGCGCGTCGATCGGGGCAGCGGCGCGCAGGTCGGGAGCGGCC
>DATFDN010000443.1:0-7947 GCA_035252035.1 Acetobacteraceae bacterium
ATCGCCCGCCAGCAGCGCGGCCAGGCGTTCGGCCGGCGTGTTCAACCCAGAAACGAAGCGGACGCTGAGTTCGGCGCGCGCGAGGAACAGCGCCTGCGCGACTTGCGACGCGTCCCATTCCGAGGGCGCCGGCACCGCCACCGTCTCGCGCGCCGCGCGCCGGGCCAGGAGGCCGGCCAGGTCCGCATAGGGCGCGTCCGCGCGCACGGCGAGCACGACCGGGGTGAAGCTGATGCGCCCGAGCGGGGCGAAATCGGCCGGCGTGCAATCCATCCGCCGGCTGAGCCAGGGCGCGAGCGTCACGGCGGGCGTCAGCAGCGTGAGCGTTGTCCCGTCGGCCGCGGCCTGCGCCCCCGCCATCAGCCCGATGATCCCCCCGGCGCCGGGGCGGAAATCGAGCACCACGGGCCGGGCCAGCGCCTGCTCCAGATAGGGCTGGAGAACGCGCATCTCCGTCCCCGCCGCGCCACCCGGCAAATCGGGCACGATGACGCTCAGCGCCCGCTCGGCCCGCGCGACAGGGAGCGCGGGCGCGGCTGACGCCGATATGAACATCGCAAGCAGATCCCGCCGGCGCATTTTCGCGGCTTCCGTTGAACAATCCCGGACGCGACCCTAATCCTGCAAAGCCTAACAATCGGTGTAGGACGGTGCATGGCGTTCACCTTTCTCATGCTGCCGCCGCAGACCGAGACCACGCGCGCCTGGGCGCGGCGCCTGGGCGCGGAGGCGGGCGAGGCGCGGATCATCGTGGCGGAGACCAAGGAGGCCGCCGAGCAGGCGATCGGCGAGGCCGAGGCCGCCTACGGTGTGCTGCCGCCCGACCTGCTGGCCCGCGCGTTCCGCTTGCGCTGGCTGCAATCGCCGCAGGCCGCGCCCCCAGCGGGCTACTATTACAAGGATCTGATCGCGCACCCGGTGGTCGTGACCAACATGCGCGAGATCTACAATGATCACATCGGCGCGCACATCATGGCTTTCGTGCTCGCCTTCGCGCGCGACTTCCAGACCTACATTCCCCAGCAACTGCGCCGCGAGTGGAGGCCGAAGCCGCTCGACACCGGCGTTGTGCATCTGCCGGGCGCGACGGCGCTGATCGTGGGCGTGGGCGGGATCGGGTCGGAGGCGGCGCGGCTCGCCAGCGCCTTTGGGATGCGCGTCATCGCCACCGACGCGCGCCGGACGGAGCCACCGCCCGGCGTGGCCGAGCTGCACCCGCCCGAGGCGCTCGACGACCTTCTGCCCCGCGCCGACTTCGTCATACTGACCGTTCCGCACACGCCGGCGACCGAGGGCTTCATGCACCGCGCGCGTTTCGCCCGCATGAAGCACGGCGCCTTTTTCATCAACATCGGGCGCGGCAAGACGACGCGCCTCGATGATCTAGCGGCGGCGCTGGAGGCGGGCGAGATCGCCGGGGCTGGCCTTGACGTGTTCGAGACCGAGCCGCTACCCGCCGATCACAAGCTCTGGACCATGCCGGGCGTGCTCATCACGCCGCACACGGCGGGCTATGGCCCGGAGCTGGACGAGCGGCGCTACGCGATCGTCCGCGACAATTGCCGCGCCTTCGCGCGCGGCGCCGCGTTGCGCAACATCGTGGACAAGGCGAACTGGTTTTGACCGCGCGGACGGATGATGCGCGCCCGGCGCCGACGCGCTCGCTGCGCGCGCTCGACTGGTTGAATTTCTTTCTCGCCGATGTGCAGTCCGGCCTGGGGCCGTTCCTCGCGATCTTCCTCATCACCTCGCGACACTGGAACGCCGCCGATATCGGCATCGTGATGACCATTTCCGGCATCGCCACGCTCGTCGCGCAGACCCCGGCCGGGGCTCTGATCGACGCGACGCGGTGGAAGCGGCTGGCGATCATGGTCGCGGCCCTGGTGATCTCGGTCGCCGCGTTCGTCGTCACGATCATGCCGACCTTCGGAGTCGTCGCCGGCGCGCAAGTCCTGCTCGGCGCCTCGGCGTCGATCTTCCCGCCCGCGACGGCGGCCATCGCGCTCGGGCTGGTCGGGCGGCAGCGCTTCACGCACCGCATGGGGCGGATGCAGGGCTTCAACCACGCCGGCAACGTCGTGGCCGCGATCATCGCGGGCGTGCTCGGCTATTTCGTGGCCACCGCCGCCGTTTTCTGGGTGGTCAGCGTCTTCGGCCTGCTGGCGATCGCCTCCGCGTTCTGGATCGATCCGAGCCGCATCAACAACGAGGTGGCGCGCGGCCTGGACCGCGACGAGACGACCGAGGCGGGCGCCAAGCCGTCCGGCTTCAAGACCCTGCTCACCTGCCGGCCGCTGCTGATCTTCGTGTGCGCGGTGACGCTGTGGCAGCTCGCCAACGCCGCGATGCTGCCGATCGTCGGCCAGAAGCTCGCGCTCAACAACACGGGCGAGGGCACGATCTTCATGTCGGCCCTGATCGTCACCGCGCAGGCGGTGATGGTGCCCATGTCGATCCTTGTCGGCCACCGCGCCGACCGCTGGGGCCGCAAGCCCATATTCCTCGCCGGCTTCGCGGCCCTGCCGATCCGGGGCGTGCTGTTCAGCCTGGTCAAAGACCCCTATCTCGTCGTCTCGATCCAGATCCTGGATGGCGTCGGCGCCGGCATCTTCGGCGCGCTGTTCCCGCTGGTGATCGCCGACCTCACGCGCGGCACCGGGCGCTACAACACCACGCTCGGCGCGGCGACCATGGTGCAGGGGATCGGCGCGGCGTTCAGCACCACGCTGGCCGGCTTCGTCATCACGGGCGGGGGTTACGGCCTCGCCTTCCTGACCCTCGCCGGCATCGCCGTGGTGGCGCTGCTGATCTTCCTGTTCCTCATGCCAGAGACGCTGCCCGGCGCCAAGCAATCGCGGGCGGCAAGGGAGCGACACTATGGCGCGATCGCATGAACGCCTGACCCGATCGTTCGGATGGGGCGTGATCGCCGGCATCGCCGCCTCGGCCGGCGCCGCCATCGGACGCAGGGCGGCAGCGCAGGCCAGCATCGGCCACGGTCACAGCCTGAAGCACCGCACGCTCGACTTGGCGGCCTCGGTCATGCAGCACAAATACCCGCTGGAGGCGATGAGCACCTTCCTGAACGGCTTCCACTTCTACGCGGACGACATGGGCCGGCAAGTCGAGGCGCATCATTTCTGCACCCACCTCGCGCACGACATGCACCAGTGCGTGATCTACGATTCCAATCAGCCCGGCGCGCGCCTGATCGGCATCGAGTACATCATCAGCGAGGAGCGGTTCCGCCGCCTGCCGGACGAGGAGAAGCGCCTGTGGCACAGCCACCATTACGAGGTGAAGTCCGGCACGCTGATCGCGCCGGGAATCCCGGAGATGGCGGAGCACGCCTATTTCGAGGATTTGGTATCGACCTACGGCAAGACCTTCCACACTTGGCAGATTGATCGCGACGATTTCCCGTACGGCATCCCGCAACTGATGATGGGCTTCACCCAGGACGGCCAGATCAACGAGGCGATGCTTGAGGCGCGCGATCGCAGAGTGGGCGTGTCCTGGCGGCGCAGGCGGCGGCAGCGGTCGGATATCCCCATGCCGAGCCTGATTCCCGGCGCCAATTCCTGGGAGAGTGGGCGGACGGTTCAGACGCGGTTGGAGGAGATGGAGTTCAAGCGGTAGGGAGGGCCGGACGGATTACCCATCCGTATGGTCTGGTCCCAGTCCCGCCAATCATCCGGCACAAAGTCTGGCTCCCGTTCATGGGAGATCAGGAAATGACGCGGATGAAGTCACATCAACGCTCCGATGCGCCGCACACGGTTCCCTCGCCCCGCCACCTTCCGCTGCGGTCCATGGTCTTGGCGGCGGCGGCCCTCGCCCTGTCCGGCGGCGGCGCGCTCGCGGCCGGGGGAGCGATCGCGAACAGCACCACGACCTCGATGGGCGCTCCCGCCGGCTCGCCAGGATACAGCGCGCCGCGCTCGGAGGTGGTCCCCGGCGTTCCGCGACAGGAGCGCAGGGCCGAGGAGAGCAATGAAACCCCTGGGCAGCCCGCAACCCAGCGCTATGCGACGCCGGTTCCGAGCGGGACGGACAACCACGTTCAGGTAACCCGCTAAACCGATCGGACGCCAGCAGTGGAACGGAGGAGGCTGCCGGTGGTCGTCCGCAGCCTTCGTCCTCCGGTCGGCCGCCTGGCCGGGTCGCGCTCCGTGGGCGCCTGCGCGTTCCTCCTCACGCTCGCCGGGTGCGCCAGCTACCATCCCACGGCGCTCGACCTAAGGCTGCCCTTGCGTCACTCGCTCGGCGCGCTGCGGCATCCGGGGACGAGCCTGCCCACGCTCTTGCCGGTCCAAGCGGTCGCGTATCTTGCGGTGGAGAACAATCCCGATCTGCGCGCCGCCCGCGCCAAGCTCGGCGTGGCCGAGGCGCAGGTGCTGGCGGCGGGCATCCTGCCCAATCCGCAGGCGACCGCCTCGTTCACGCCGGTTCTCGGCGGCCCGCCGCCGACCTTGCCTGCCTATTCGGCCGGCCTTACCGAAGATGTGAAGGCTTTGGTCACGCTGTCGGCCCGGCGCCAAGCCGCGCGGGCCAGTGCGCTCGCGGTTAATGCCGACCTGCTCTGGCAGGAGTGGCAGGTGATCGCCAAGGCGCGGCTGCTCACCGTGGACCTCGTGGAGGGCGAGCGGCAGCGGCGTTTGCTGGCGCGAAGCCGCGATCTGCTGGCCGGACGCTATGCCCGTGCGCGTCGGGCACTGGCCCAGGGAAATGCCGTGCTGACCGCGGTGACGCCCGACCTGGTGGCTCTGCAAGCCGTGGAGACGCGGCTGGCCGATCTGGCGCGCGTGCAGCAGACGCGCTGGCACGACCTCGACGCGCTGCTCGGCCTGGAGCCGGATGTACGCTTGCCGCTTGCCCACACGCTCGACCTGCCGCCGATTGATTTCGGCGCGGTGCGGCGGATGCTGCCGCTGCTGCCTGACCGCCGGCCGGATCTGATCGCGCTGCGGCTCGGCTACCAGGCCCAGGAGGCGACGCTGCGGGCCGCCATCCTGGCCCAGTTCCCTGCCCTGCTCATCGGCATCATCGGCGGGCGGGACGTGAGCGATGTCCGCACGCTCGGGCCGCAAGTCACCTTGGATTTGCCGATCTTCAACCACAACCAGGGTGCTATTGCCGTGGAGCGGGCGACGCGCGCCCGGCTGCGCGAGGAGTTCCGCGCTCGGCTGGCCGCGGCCGAGGGCAAAGTGGAGGCGTCGCTGGCCGACATGGCGCAGCTCCGCCGCCAGATCGGCTTCGTGCGCGGCCAGCTCGCCCGCGCCGAACGGGTGGCGCGCGAGGCTGAGGCCGCCTTCCGCGCCGGCAATCTCGACGAGCGGTCCTATGTTGACCTGGTTATCACCCGCCTCGATACCGAGCAGGAGCTCATCTCGCTTGAGCGGAGCCTGCTCGACTTGCAGGTTGCCACCGCGACCCTGATCGGGGCCGGAATGCCGGTCATCACGGTTCCGGAGAGCGAGGCGCGATCGTGATTGCGCGATGCATCGCGCTTTCGCTGGCGCTGCTCGTTTGCCTGGCGTCGCGCGCGGACGCGCAGCCGGCCGAGACGGCGAGCGTCCTCGTCAGCACCATCGTGCCTCGGCGCGGCACGGTGCCGGAGATCGTGACCGCCTACGGCACCGCCACGCCCGGCCCTGGCAGCACGACCACGATCAGCCTGCCTCGCGCCGGCCAGGTGCAGGCGCTCTCCGCCGAGCCAGGCGTGCCGGTTCATGCGGGCGACAAGCTGTTGACCTTCGCCGCCGCGCCGGCAGCGGTGCAAGCCTACCAGCAAGCGGTCGCGGCGCTGGAGCTGGCCAAGAAGGAACGCGCGCACACCGCCGAGCTGCTCGCCCAGCAATTGGCGACGCGCACCCAGCTCGCGCAGGCCGACAAGACGGTGGCCGACGCCGAGGCGGCCCTGGCCGCGCAGCGGCGGGAGAATGGCGGCGATTCGGTCCAGGTGGTGAGAGCGCCTTTCGACGGCGTGGTGACGGCGGTCGCCGTCAAGCCCGGCCAACGGGTGGCGGCGAATGCGCCCTTGCTCAGCGTGGCCCGTGCCAGCGGCATCATCGTCAGCGCGGGGGTCGAGCCGTCCGAGCGGGCCAAGCTGCGGCAAGGCGAGGCCGCGAAGCTCGAACCGCTGCAAGGCGGCGGCGCGGTCGAGGGTACGGTCGAGCAGGTGGACGCGATGCTCGATCCCGCGACCCGGCAGGTGGGCGTCGCGATCAGCGTTCCGCCCGGCAGCGTGCTGCCCGGAGCGGGCTACCGTGCCCTGATAACGGTCGGTGCGTTCGAAGGCTGGCCGGTGCCGCGCGACGCCGTGTTGAGCGACGCCAAGGGAACATACGTGTTCCAGGTCGCCAATGCCGCCGCGCACCGGGTTGACGTGCGCATCGTCGGCACGTTCGGCGAGACCACGGTGATCGACGGACCGCTCGACGCGAGCCGCCCCGTGGTGACGCAGGGCAACTACCAGCTCACTGACGGCGAGGCGGTGCGAGAGACGCAAGGCGGGGCTGCGTGAGCTTCGTCTCCTGGGTCGAGCGGCATGTCCGCACCATCCTGACGGTCGCGGTCGCGCTCGCGGTCGCCGGCGTGGTGGCCGCCATGACGCTGCCAGTCGGCCTGTTCCCGCGCACGACCTTCCCCCGCGTCAAGATCACGCTGAACGCCGGGGACCGGCCGGCGGAGCAGATGGAGTTGCTGGTCTCCCGTCCCGTTGCCGAGGCGATCCATGTGGTTCCGGGGTTGCGGCGAGTCCGCTCCGTCACCAGCCGAGGCTCGGCGGAAGTCACCGCCGATTTCGGCTGGGGACGCGACATGATCCAGACCACGCAGGAGGTGGACTCGGCGATCGCGCAAGTGCTGCCCTCGCTGCCAGCGGACACCACCTACACGGTGCGCCGGATGGATGTCACGGTCTATCCGGTGATTGCCTACGGCATCACGTCCGACAGCCTGCCGCAATCGGCGCTGCGCGAGATCGCGCGCTACCAGCTCGTGCCGCTGCTGTCGTCCATTCCCGGCGTGGCGCGGGTCGGCGTCCAGGGCGGGGCGGAGGCGGAGGTGCATGTCCTGATTGATCCGCACCGGCTGCACGCGGCCGGGGTGAGCGTGGCCGAGCTGACCGGCGCCCTGGCCAAGTCCAACGTCCTGAAGGTCGTCGGGCATCTCGCTGATCATCACAAGCTCTACCTCGTCGTCGCCACCGACGTGCTGCATCGGCTGGATCAGGTGCGTAACGTGATCGTGCGCGCCGCGCCACGAGGCGTTGTCCGCGTCGGCGACGTGACTGAGGTCAGCATGGGCACCGTGCCGCATTGGACGGTCGTCACCGAGGACGGCAAGCCGGCGGTGCTGCTGAACGTCTATGAGCAGCCGAGCGGAAATGTCGTGCAGATCGCCAAGCAGGTTCGTCAGGTGCTTGCCGACTTCCAGATGCCGCCTGGAGTGAAGGTCGCCCGCTGGTACGACCAGAGCCGGCTGGTCACGGAATCGGAGGGCAGCGTGCGCGACGCCGTGGTAATCGGCCTGCTTCTGGCCGGATTGGTCATGCTGCTGTTCCTGCGAAGCTGGCGCGTCACGCTGGTGGCCATCATCGTCGTTCCGGTCACGCTGCTCATTACCGTCCTGGTGCTCTCGGTGATGGGGCTGAGTTTCAACATCATGACCCTGGGCGGCATCGCCGCCGCCGTCGGCTTGCTGATTGACGACGTAATCGTGATGATCGAGCACATCGCCCGCCGGGCCGGCGCGGCCGATAGGACGGAGGGCGAACCGGCGATGGCGCGGGGCCGCGCGGGGGTTTTGCCGGCGGCGCGCGAGTTCCTGTCCCCGCAATCCGGCTCCAGCCTGGCGACCATCATCGTCTTCGTGCCGCTGAGCTTCCTTTCCGGCGTGACCGGCGCGTTCGCCAAGGCGCTGTCGGTGACGATGGCGGCC
>DATFDN010000444.1:0-2705 GCA_035252035.1 Acetobacteraceae bacterium
GCGATGGCTGGCCCGTGTCGGGTCATGGTTCTCTCCGCGGTCGGCGTGTGCCGCCGCATGATGGCGTCGGAAGCGTCAGCCTCGTGATGTCGACTGCGCGGTCGGCCTGGTCCGCGAGGATCAGGGCCGCAATGGTGCCCACGCGATGGCCGGCGCCTCGTCCCGACGAGGGACGCCGTCCCGCCGCTCGCGGCGGGTCTCGTGAGCCCGGCCAGGCCGCGCTCATGCCGGGCGAGTGCTCCTGCTCGGCCGTCCAGCGGAACGCGCTGCCGTCGCGCAGCATGCGGTGCAGGATGCCGGCCAGCTTGCGCGCCACGGCGACGGTGGCCTTCTTGGTCCCGATCCGCTTGGCAAGCCGGGTGCCCCAGGCCTTCAGCGTCGACCACTTGGCGACGCGGTTGAGGATGATCCCGGCCGCTTCGAACAGGTAGGTGCGCAGCAAGGCGTCGCCGTGCTTGGAGATGCGCCCGGTGTAGTCCTCCTCGCCGGATTGGAAGCGCCGCGGCGTCAGGCCGACATAGGCGCCGACGCTGGACGACCTCGCGAAGCGGCGCGGGTCCTCCACGACACTGACGTGGGTCAGCGCAACCAGGACACCGACGCCTGGGGCAGTCATGAGCCGCCTCACCGCCGCGTCCTGGCGGGCGATGGCGACCAAGCGCCGGTCAATGCCGCGACCTGCTCATCGATGCCCTGCCAGGCCGCGAGCAACGCCTCGGCCACCTCCTGCGGCGGGCCGCCCGCGACCAGGGTCCGGACCCGCTCCGCAAAGGGCCGCCCGCCGCCCTTGCCGGCTGCCAGACCAAAGGGCTTGAGCACGCCGCGGATCTGGTTGGCGAGCTCGACGCGCATGCGCACCAGCTGCGCGCGGGTGGTCAGCAAGGAGCGGACCCGCTGCCCGTCCATGCTCTTGACCGCGACCTCGCGATACCAGCCCGTGCGCACGATCTGCGCCAGGCCACGCGCGTCGTTGCGGTCGGACCTGTTCAGCTGCACAGACAGCGCCGCCTTGGCGTGGCGTGCGTCCAGGCAGACCACCGGCAGCCCGAGCCGCTTCAGCTCGTGCCAGAGCCACGCCGACAAGGGACCGCTCTCGAAGCCCACGCGCGTCACGTCGGGCGCCCGGGCGCGGATAGCCGTGGCAATCGCCTCCGGGGTGGAGGCGCACTTGCCCTGCCAAAGCGCCTTGCCGCTGCCGTCGACCCCGCAGGTCGCGGTCCGCTCCAGCGACACGTCCAAGCCAACATACTGCTCCACGTCAGTCCTCCTCCGTTCGCCCGGCCTCGGCCTGACCACAGCAGACCTCGGCCACAACAGGAGGGCACCCGCCCGCCATAAACCCCATGCCAACTTGATCGGCCATGGGCGCGGTGAGGCCCGCGACATGGTTCGGGCGCGCCGAGGCTCACCCCACGCGGGCAACCCCGGTGAGCTCAGCCCACGTCTGGAAGGCTCGGGTCCGGGCGGCTCGATGCTGGGGAGCGGGGAGGCGATGGCGGCGGAGGTGGAAGAGGTTGTTGACCGGGTCGTGGGCGGAGAGGAAGCGCTGGGCGTGCCGGGCCGACTTGAACCGCCTCATCTGGCGTTCGCGTCTCCGGGTCGGCTGATGGGAGTTCTCCGCCCGGTTGTTGAGGCCCCTGTGCTGTCGATGCTCGGCGCTCGGCATCACCGCGCGCTTCGCGGCGTTGTAGCTGGCCAGCTTGTCGGTGATCATCACGCGTGGGGGCCGCGCCTGCTTCTTCAGCAGTTTGCGCAAGAGGCGCTTGGCGGCCCGCGCGTCGCGCCGGCGCTGCACCAGGATGTCGAGCACGATGCCGTCCTGGTCCACGGCGCGCCACAGCCAGTGCCGCACGCCTGCGATCTTCTACCGCCACTTCGTCCAGGTGCCACTTGTCGCCGGCCTGCGGCAGCCGGCGCCGGATCTGGTTGGCGAACGCCTGGCCGAACTTGAGGCCCCACTGCCGCACGGTCTCGTGGCTGACCGTGACGCCGCGGGCGGCGAGGATCTCGTCCACATGGCGCAGGCTCAGCGGGAAGCGGAGGTAGAGCCAGACGGCGTGGCTGATGATCTCGGCCGGGAACCGGTGGCCGGCGTAGCTGGGCGGGGCAGGCGCTGTCATCCGGCCCGGCTACCGGGCCCGGTCCACCCCGGCAAGCCGCTAACCTGACGGTGCCCCTCAAGGTGTTCTACAACCGGCAGCCGTTGCATTCAGGCCTGGCTACCATACCCCGGCCGAGGCACGGGCCGGTATGGAGGGGATCACCATCCAGGCAGTCGCATAACGCCTTGATCTCATCTCTCGGTATCTCGAGGGACGTTCATAATTGCGAGGGAGTAGGCTTCAGCTGTGGCGGTTACCTCGACCAAATGATCGTTCCTACAGTATATCGCTCATCGGCGGCAAAGCGCGGTCGCTTGCGCGGGTTCAATCGGGTTGGATCAAAAAATGGACACTACAACACGGCTTGGTGTGTTCGACAAAAGCTCTGCCGGGCAGACCTCCTTACAGGATATCATTCGCAAATTGGGCCGTCGGAAAATCCTCATTCTCGTGATGACGGCGGTGCTGTTCTTGGCCGCAGGGACGGCGATCCAGTTCCTGCCGAAGACCTACGAGGGCACCGCGACAGTGGAGGTGCAGTCGCAAACCCCGCACGCCGTGGCCGTGCGCGACGTGCTCGGCGATCCAGCCTTCACCGACGAG
>DATFDN010000445.1:0-3570 GCA_035252035.1 Acetobacteraceae bacterium
CGGCAGCACGTTGTAGCTCTGTGCCACTTGATCGAGCCACGCCTCGATCTCGGCCGCTTTGCCGGGATCCTGCTCGCGGGTGATCTCGGTCCCGGACTGCAACTCGCCGATAGTGACCGCCGAGAGGTGAAGATCCGCATCGGCGACGCTCTCCAGCCATGCCAGCACCGCCCGGTGCGGGCGCACCCGGCGGAGCTCCGAAAGAACGTTGGTGTCGAGCAGGTACATCCGCCTCAGCCGGGAGCTGCCGCCTTACGGCGCAAGCGCCCTCGCTCCGGGACGGGAATATCGGCCCGCGCTGCGGGGGCAAGCAAAAGCTCCTTCAGCGTCGGGCGCGCGGCGCGTTGTAAGCGGACCCAGTCCTGGGCCGGCACCAGCACGGCAGCTTCCACACCGCGCTTCGTCACGAGCTGGGGGCCTTCCTTGAGGCAGGTGTCGAGCAGCTCGCTGAAACGGGCCTTGGCGTCCTGCACCGGCCAGTTCCGCATCTTCTATTTCCTTCCGCGCAAACTAGTCACATAACTGGTCAATGCTGATCGGGGTGCAAGCGGGGCGCTGCCATGGCGGGCACGCATCTCCGAGTGTCTGTCCGAGAACAATGCTTGTCGTTTCAGGGAATTGGCGTCACCCCCGCGAAAGCGGGGGTCCAGGCGACCAGCAAGATCGTGCGGCCTGCCTGGATTCCCGCTTTCGCGGGAATGACGAGGGAGAGCAGAACCGACTGATCCTCCACGAGGAGTTCTCGGACGGACACCGAGATGACCGTGCGCGGCCCGCTAAAGCGGCTTGCGCGCCCGTTCGAGCAGCCGGCCGAAGAAGCCGGGCGGCTTGGGGGGCGGGGGCGGCTTGGCGGCCTCTTCCGCCCTTCGCCGGGCGCGCTCCTCCTCCGCCTGCCGCCTCTCCTTCTCCGCCAGCCACCGATCGAGGCTCATGCCCGCCTTGGCGGCGCGGCGTTCCTCGTAGGCCCGCTGTCCCTCAGTCAACGTCCGCTCGCTCTTCGCCATCGCTCAGTGTCTCGCTTGGGCGCCGCCGAATGCCGGCGCCACCTGCTCCATGAACCGCGCCATCTCGTCCTTCACCTGGGCGTGCGGCTTCAGGCCAACGTTGAAATAGAGGATCACCTCGTCGAATCCAGCCGCCTCGACCCTCTTGAGCGAATCAGTGATCCGCGCCGCGTTGCCGAGCAGCACCGCGTTGTCGCTCAGATCCTCCGCGCGCGCGTTGCGCAGGCGCTCGACCATGCCGATGAAGTAGCGATAGCTGGGCGGGGCCGTCGCCGGGTCGCCGGGGAAGGCGGGGATGACGCATTCCTGGTAGTAGCGGAGCTGGCGGGCGCGCGCCGCCCGCTCCTCGGCCTCCGTGTCGTGGAAGTGGATGAAGTAGCTGCACATCAGCCGGGCGGGAGGCTTGCCGTGCCGGGCGCAGGTCTCCTTGTAGAGCCGCGCCACCTCGGCCAGGCCGCCGAAGGACATCGCGGCGGCGAAGGGGGCGACGATCAGCCCGCAGCCGAGCCGCCCCGCCAGCTCGATCGAGGGGCGGGAGAAGGAGGCGACATAGGACGGGATCGGCCGCTGGATCGTCTGGGGCGTGATCGCCACGTCCCGGAACGCGTAGTGCCGCCCGGCGTGACTGATCGGACCCTCGGCGGACCAGAGGCGCTGGACCACCTCCATGCCCTCCTCGAAGGTCGCCTGGTTGTCCTCGAAATCCACCCCGAGCGGCTCGTACTCGCGCCGGTCGTAGCCGCGCCCGGCGGCGAAATCGACGCGGCCCCCGCTCAGCAAGTCAAGCGAGGCCCATTGCTCGGCCACCCGGATCGGATGATGGAGCGGCAGCACCGTGACGGCGGGGGCGAGCCGGATCGCGCGGGTCCGCGCGGCGACATAGGCCAGCACGATGTCGGGGCAGGACAGGACGCCGAGCGTGCTGAAATGGTGCTCGCCGATCCAGGCGGAATGCATCCCGAGCGTGTCGGCGTAGATCGCCTCGTCCAGAATGTCGGCGACGAACCCGTTGGGGGCGCGCGCATTGTCGCGATAGTGGTTATCGCTCAGCGTGAAGTAGCCGAACTCCATACCCCCTCCTTCCAGGGTGCGCGCCAGGGGCTTCTGTCCTAGACTGGCGGGCATAGCCAGTCCAGGAGCCGTCCCAATGAGCCCGCCGCCCTTCGGCGCCAACTCCGCCGCCGCCCGCGACATCGCCAATGTCCTGCATCCGTACACCGACCTGAAGCTGCACCAGGAGGCAGGCCCCCTCGTCATCACGCACGGCAAGGGCGTGCGGGTGTGGGACGACTCCGGCAAGGAGTACATCGAGGCCGTCGCTGGCCTGTGGTGCGCCGCGCTCGGCTTCGACAACGAGCGGCTGGTGCGGGCGGCAACAGACCAGATGCGCAAGCTGCCCTTCTATCACGCGTTCAGCGCCAAGTCGCACGAGCCCTGCATCGACCTCGCGGAAATGCTGATCCAGCGCGCGCCGGTGCCGATGAGCAAGGTGTTCTTCGCCAATTCCGGCTCCGAGGCGAACGACACCGCAATCAAGATGATTTGGTACTTCAACAACGCCATGGGCCGGCCGGCGAAGAAGAAGCTGATCGGGCGCAACCGGGGCTACCACGGGATCACCCTGGCCTCCGCCTCGCTCACCGGCCTGCCCTGGAACCATCGCGGCTTCGACGTGCCGCTGCCCGGCTTCATCCACACGATGACCCCGCATTATTACACCCTGGGCGAGAAGGGGGAGGGCGAGGAGGCGTTCGCCACCCGCTGCGCGGACGAGCTGGAGAAGCTGATCCTGGCGGAGGGGCCGGAGACGGTGGCGGCGATGTTCGCCGAGCCGGTGATGGGCGCGGGCGGGGTGATCGTGCCGCCGCGCGGGTACTTCCCCAAGATCCAGGCCGTGCTGCGCAAATACGACGTGCTGCTGGTGGCCGACGAGGTGATCTGCGGCTTCTGGCGCACCGGCAACTACTGGGGCAGCCAGACCTTCGATGTCGAGCCCGACATCCTGACCTGCGCCAAGGCGCTGTCCTCCTCCTACCTGCCGATCAGCGCGGTCATGGTGAACGAGCGCGTGTTCGAGGGGCTGGCCAAGCAGAGCCACGAGATCGGCACGTTCGGGCACGGCTTCACCTACTCGGGCCATCCCGTGCCGGCGGCGGTCGCGATCGAGACGTTGAAGATCTACGACGAGACGGACATTGGCGCGCATGTCCGCGAGGTGGGCGCGCACATGCAGGCGGAGCTGCGCCGCCGCTTCGCCGGGCACGAGCTGGTGGGCGAGGTGCGCGGCGCCGGGCTGATCGGCGCGGTCGAATTGGTGGCCGACAAGGCGAGCCGGCGCAAATTCGATCCCGCCGCCAAGGTCTCGGCGCGCTGGACCAAGCTGGTCGAGGCCCAGGGGGTCATCACGCGCGCCGTGCCGGGCGAGATATTGTGCTTCAGCCCGCCGCTCATCATCAGCAAGGCCGAGGTGAACGAGATGCTCGACCGCGTCGGCCGGGCGCTCGACGAGCTGACGGTGCAGATCCGGCGCGAGCGGATCGGGGTCGCCGCGTGAGCGGCCGGCTGG
>DATFDN010000446.1:0-2656 GCA_035252035.1 Acetobacteraceae bacterium
GGCCAGCGCATAGCCCCGGATCCCCAGCCCGCAGATCACGCCCGTGACGGCCTTGGATACGTAGGAGTGCTGCCGGAACTCCTCGCGCTTGTGGATGTTGGTGATATGCACCTCGATGGAAGGCAGGTCGGTCGCCAGCAGTGCGTCCATCAGCGCGACGGAGGTGGTGGTGTAGCCGGCCGGGTTGATGACGATGCCGGCGGCGCGGCCCCGGCACTCCTGCACCCACGAGACCAACTCGCCCTCGATGTTGGACTGGCGGAAATCGATCGCGAGGCCCAGCCGCTCGCCGGTCTCGGCGCAGAGCTGCTCCACGTCGTCCAGCGTCGCGGTGCCATAGAGGTGCGGCTGGCGCAGGCCGAGCATGTTCATGTTCGGCCCGTTCAGAATCGCGATCAGGGGATGCGCGTCGCCGCCGGACATGTCCCGCCCGGTAGCATAGGTGGGCGCGCTGGTCCAACCGGAGGGATTTGTCGCCAGGGCATAGCTGACGTAGGCTGTGCCCTCGATGCGCGACACCCTTTCCCTGACGCTGAATGGCGAGATCCGCAGCTTTGAAGGCCCGCTCACGGTCGCGGGGCTGCTGACCGAGCTCGGCCTCGATACCCGCAAAGTGGCGGTGGAGCGCAACCTCGAGATCGTGGCGCGTTCTACCTACGCCGACATCTGGCTGGACGACGGCGACTCGCTCGAGATCGTGCATTTCATCGGCGGAGGCTAGGCACATGGATGGATTGATGGCGCGGGATGACGATGCCTGGACGGTTGCCGGGCGGCGCTTCCGTTCGCGCCTGATCGTTGGCACAGGCAAGTACAAGGATTTGGTCGAGACCGCCGCCGCGATCGAGGCGAGCGGGGCGGAGATCGTCACTGTCGCGGTGCGACGGGTGAACCTGTCCGACCCGAACGCGCCGATGCTGCAAGACTACGTAGACCCGAAACGCTACACCTACCTCCCCAACACCGCCGGATGCCACACGGCGCAAGACGCGGTCCGCACGCTGCGCCTGGCGCGGGAGGCGGGTGGGTGGAACCTGGTGAAGCTGGAGGTGCTCGGGCCGCCGCCGACGCTCTACCCGGACATGCCGGCGACGCTGGAAGCCGCCGAGGCGCTGATCAAGGATGGGTTCGAGGTGATGGTCTATTGCGCCGACGACCCGGTTTCGGCGGTGCGGCTGCAAGACATGGGCTGCGTCGCGATCATGCCGCTCGGCGCGCCGATCGGCTCGGGCCTGGGCATCCAGAACCCGGCGATGATCAGCATTCTGCGCGACCTCGTGCGCGTGCCGTTCCTGGTCGATGCCGGGGTGGGCCAGGCGTCGGATGCCGCGATCGCGATGGAGCTTGGCTGCGACGCCGTGCTGCTCAACTCCGCCATCGCGCACGCGAAAGACCCGGTGCGGATGGCGAAGGCGATGAAGCTCGCGGTGGAAGCCGGCCGGCTGTCTTATCTAGCCGGGCGGATGCCGCGGCGCATGGGCGCCGATCCGTCGAGCCCGCTCACTGGCCTGATCCGCTAGCCATGCCCCAGCCCGATCACATCTCCAAACTCGGCGTTCCCGATCCGGCAAGCCTGGACGAGGATTTGCGCGCGATCTGGGACAAATGCGTGAGCAAGCTCGGCTTCGTGCCGAACGTGTACAGCGCCTACAGCCTGCGTCCCGAGCGGCTGCGCAACTTCATGCGCATGTACAACGAGATCATGCTGTCCGACTCCGGCCTTTCGAAGCTGGAGCGGGAGATGGTCGCGGTCGTCGTTTCGTCCGCGAATCGCTGTTACTATTGCCTGGTCGCGCATGGCGCGGCGGTGCGGCAGTTGTCGGGCGACCCAGAGCTGGGAGAGATGATGGCGCTGAACTACCGCGTGGCGCGGCTCGACCCGCGCCAGCGCGCCATGCTCGACTTCGCCTGGAAGATGACGACGACGCCTTGGCTGATCGAGGATGCCGACCGGGATTGCTTGCGGCAGGCGGGACTTGCCGAGGCGGACATCTTCGATCTCGCCGAGACGGTGGCGTTCTTCAATCTGTCGAACCGCATGGCCTCCGCGACCGACATGATGCCGAACCGGGAATATCACCGGGCCACGCGGACCCCGTGAACAAGGAGGGGCCATGAACCGGCCCGAACCCAGCCCCGCCGCGAGCGCCAATCGCTGGACCCAGCTTTGGCTCGGCGTGGTCTGCATGGTCCTCATCGCCAACCTGCAATACGCCTGGACGCTGTTCGTCCCGCCGATGCACCAGGCGCATGGCTGGAGCCTGAGGGACATCCAGTTCGCTTTCGCCATCTTCATCGCAACCGAGACATGGCTGACGCCGGTGGCTGGCTGGGCCGTGGACAGCATGGGACCGCGCCGGGGGCCGCCGGCCGCGATCGCCGTGGGCGCGGTGCTGGTGGGGGCGGGCTGGATCGTCGATTCCTATGCCGCCAGCATCGGCGCGATCTATTGGGGAGCCGCCCTCTCGGGCGCGGGGGCGGGCGCGATCTACGCGACCTGCGTCGGCAACGCCGTAAAGTGGTTTCCCGACCGGCGGGGGCTTGCCGTGGGCCTCACGGCGGCCGGCTTCGGCGCGGGCGCGGCGCTGACCGTCATCCCGATCCGGCTGATGATCGAGACCGCCGGGTACCCCTCGGCGTTCTTCTGGTTCGGCCT